>JBLMXS010000056.1:0-5573 GCA_050257895.1 Thiohalocapsa sp. | reverse complement strand
GGGCCGACGCTGACGCCGGCCGCGGTGCAGCCGCCGCCCGACGACGCCGCGGTGCTGAAGGCTATGGCCGCGTGCCGCGACGCGCTGCGCACCCTCGCCGCGATCGACGGGCCCGACAGCGTCCCGGCGCACCTGACGCAAACGCTCGACCAGGCGGTGGCGCGCGGCGCGGCGATCGTGCCGACCCTGCGCGACGCGCTGATGACCGGCTTGCAGCAGCGCCTCGATTCGTTGGCGGCGGTGTTGCAGGCGCAGCCGGTGACGCTGGCGAGCCTGCCGCGCTCGCTGCGCGACAGCTGGATCGCCGCCGACGGCCGGGCGCGTGTCGAGGTGTTCCCGCAGGGCGACGCGCGCAACCCCGATGTGCTGGCACGCTTCGTCGCAGCCGTGCGCACCGTCGCGCCCAACGCCACCGGCACGCCGGTGACGATCCAGGAGGCGGGGCGGCTGATCAGTTCCGCCTTCATCGAGGCGGGGATCATCGCGGTCGTCGCGATCGCGGTGCTGCTGGCGCTGGTGCTGCGTCGGCTGCGCGACGTTGCGCTGGTGATCGCGCCCTTGCTGCTCGCCGCGCTGATGACGCTGGCAATCACCGTCATCATCGGCATGAAGCTCAACTACGCCAACATCATCGCCCTGCCCTTGCTGCTCGGGATCGGCGTCGCGTTCGACATCTATTTCGTGATGAACTGGCGCGCCGGGCAGGACCGCCATCTGCAGTCGAGCACCGCGCGCGCCGTCGTCTTCAGCGCGCTGACGACGATGTCGGCATTCGGCAGCCTCGCCCTGTCGCGCGACCCCGGCTCGGCCGAGATGGGCGAGCTGTTGACGATTTCGCTCGCCTGCACGCTGTTCTCGACGTTGGTCGTGTTGCCGGCATTGCTGGGGCCGGCGACCGCCCGGCTCGCCGCGGTTGCCACGCCGGCTTCCGATGCGGCGACCGGCGACGACGCGGTCAGCGAGGCGCCGCCAGATCGCCGTAGCCGACGAGGCTGATCCCGAGCTCGCCGACAAGGCGGCACACGACGGGGCTGGTCAGCGCCGCCAGCTCCTCGGCATGGCGGTATCCCGGCATCGCCGCCGCCAGCGCCGGGGTCGTCGCAATCGCCGGATGGCAGTAGAGCTCGCTGACGCCGGCCGGCAGGCATGGCAGCAGCGCGAGCAGGCGGGCCTCGACCATCCCGCCGCTCCAGGCAATTCCAAAGACGTGGTCGTTGGTCGCCAGCCCGGCCCGCGCCAGCCGTTGCCGCAACGCCGCCACCGCCGGCCGATAGGACGGAGTACGGTAGCGCTCGCCGGGGAAGGCGCGCCGCAACACCGCGGCCGGCTCGGCCGGCAGGCGCACCGCGCGCATTCCGTAGTCGCGGCCGACCGCCACGATGAGCCGCGCCACGGTCGGATGCAAATGCATGTGCCGGTGCGCGTTCACATGATCGAGCGGGAGCCCGGTGGCGCGGAACAACTCGAACTGGGCACGGATCTCGGCGACCAGCCGGCGCCGGATCCCGGGCAGGAAAAAATACCCCAGCGCCGCCGCCAGCTGATTGTCGGCAAACCTTCCGTCGGCGCCGACGAGACCCGCCGCGGCGGCTGCCGGCAGCGCCGGCTCGCCATCGATCAGCACAAGATGCAGCCCGACCCGCAGCCCCGGCAGACGACGCGCCCGCGCCACCGCATCGGCCGCCGCCGGCGCCGCCACCATCAGGCTGGCGCTACCGAGGATGCCGTCGAGATAGCCGCGCTCGACCGCCTCGTTGACCGCCACGTCGCGGCCGAAATCGTCGGCGCAGACGATCAGCCGCCGCGATGCCGGCCCCGGCCCGGGCGCTGAGGTCGCCAAGTGGTCAGCCGCCGCGCTCGGCCCGGTGCTCCTGGAACACCTTCGAGGCGACCATCATGCATTCGCGGATGATCGGCACGCCGATATAGCCGGAGAGATGCAGCATCACCTCGATCAGCTGGTCCTCGGTCCAGCCCTGCCGCAACGCCATGCGCAGGTGCAGCGCCAGCTCCGGCTCGCGCCCGGTGCAGGTGTCGGAGACGACGCAAATGAGGGCGCGCGTCTTGTCGTCGAGGCCCGGCCGCGTCCACAGCGCGCCGAACACGTTCTCGATCGCGACATCGAGAAATTTCTGCATCACGGGGTCGGCGTAGACGCCGCCCGCGGCGGCCTCGACCGCCCTGTCGCCCATCAGCTGCCGCCGCTTCGCGGCCCCCTTCTCGTAAAGTTCGCTGCCTTTCGCCATCGCCGCCCTCTCCTCGCACATTTCCCGACGTTGCCGGCGAAATTTGCCGGCCTCACCTTGCGGGCCGCATCCTGCCCGGGTCAAGCCCGGCCATGACGGTGAGGAGAGGCGCGCGACGTTTATTGGACAGGCCTCTAACGCGCCTGGGCTACTCCGGCATTGTCGGGGCATCGTATTCGTCGGCGCAGAACGTGCCGCCCTGGTAGCGCTCGGCGATGGGGTTCTTCTGCTGGCCGGCCTCGGCGGCGAGGATCGCGGCGGCGTAGGGCTCCGAATCGTCTTGCGGCCGGTAGCCGAGGCGGTGGGCGTTCGAATTGTCGTACCACGAGCGCTTGTTGCCCGAGACGCCGTAGACGATCTCGAAGCGGATGTCGGGGTGTTCGAGGCCGATCCGCACCAGCTGCGTGTAGTCGCGCGGGCTGATCCAGATCGCGAGGCGCCGGGTGTCGATCGGCTTTGTCCCGAAATTGCCGATGCGGGTGCACAGAAAGCCGATGCCGTGCTTGTCGGCGTAGAGGCTGGCGAGTGCTTCCGAGAACGCCTTTGAGACGCCGTAGCGGCTGTCCGGGCGCGGCACGACGCGGTGGTCGATCGTCTGCGAGCGCGGATAGAAGCCGACCGCGTGGTTCGAGGTCGCCATGACGATCCGCTTGACGCCGGCCCGCCGCGCCGTCTCGAACACATTGTAGAGGCCGACGATGTTGCTCTGGAGAATATTCTCCCAGCTGTTCTCGCCCGAGATGCCGCCGAGATGGATGATGCCATCGACCCCCGCCACCATGCGCCCGACCTGCGCGATGTCGGCGATGTCGGTCTGGTCGACTTCCTCGACGCCTTGGTTGTCGGCCCGCGCCGGCGTCAGCGGCACCCGGTCCGACAGGCGCAGCATCGGGTAGACGCCGCGCAACGTCTCGCGCAAGGCGCGGCCGATGCCGCCGCCCGCGCCGGTGATCAGCACCCGATTCATGGCCATCTTGTCCTCCGTTCGCAACGCGATTTTGACAGACATTGAAACTGCAACATCGCGGTATCATCAACCCGCGCAGCGAGGGAGGCAGGGATGGTCACGATCGTCGATTACGCCGGCGCGGTCAGGAAGCTCGACATGCTGAAGGGCCGCCGGCCCGACATGACCGAGGCCGAGCGCCATGGCACCAACGCCTTTGCGACGCTGACGCCGTACCGCGACGGCAACATCTTCGGCGCCAAGTTTTCCGGCAACGGCGCCTGGGAGCGGCATCCCAACGGCGACGAGCTGGTGCAAATCGTCGAGGGCGAGACGAAATTCCACATTATCACCGAGGCCGGGCCGGAAACCCACATCCTTAAGGCTGGGATGCTGGTGGTCGTGCCGCAGGGGCTGTGGCATCGCTTCGAGTCGCCGAACGGCGTCGCGCTGATGACGGCAACCCCGAAGCCGACCGAGCACCTGACCGTCGATGTCGCCGACCCGCGCACGCTGTCCGAGGCAACGCGCCAGGGGAATACCGAAGAGAAGTGGCGCTGAGATGTATTTCGACCGCCGGCTGTGGGCGCTGACCGCGGGGCTGCGCGGCCGGATCCTTCTGGCGATCCTGATCGGGCTCACCGCCGCCGCCTTCGGCATCGCCCGCTTCGTGCTGCTCGGCGCCCTCTTGGCGCGCGTCTTCAACGGCGCTGGGCTGGCGGTCATCGCGGCGCTGGCCATCGGCGTCGCGGCGGCGGTCCTGCTGCGTGCCTGGCTCGACGATGTCCGCACGATGATCGCGCACCGCAACGCGGCGCGGGTGCAGCGGGAATTGCGCGGCCGCCTCTACGACAAGATCGCCGAACTGGGCCCGGCTTGGTTCGCCGGCGAGCGCACCGGCGGGGTCATGCTGTCGGTGGTCGACGGCGTCGAGCAATTGCAGAGCTTTTTCGGGCAATACTTGCCGCAGGTGTCGGTGGCGGCGCTGACGCCGATCGCGATCTTCCTGTTCATCGTGTGGTGGGACCTGCCGGTCGCGCTGGTCATGCTGGTCGCGGCATTGGTGACCTTGTTCGCGCCGATGGTTTTCAACAAGATCGAGGGCGGCCGCGGCCGCCGGCGCCACGAGGCGATGAAGGGGTTCGGCTCGGAATTCCTCGACGCCGTGCAGGGGCTGCCGACGCTGAAGGCGTTCGGCCAGAGCACCGCCTACGGCAACCGCCTCGCCGCCCGCGCCCGCGAGCTGGCCGACACGACGATGCGCGTGCTGTCGACCAGCGTCATGACGCGCGGCGTCACCGATTGCGGGGTCGCGCTCGGCGCGGCGGCGGCATTGGGCCTCGGCGTCTGGCGGGTGTCGCACGGGCTGATGACGATCGAGGCCTTGCTGATCGTGCTGATGGCCGGCACCGAGGTGTTCCGGCCCTTGCGCGATTTGCGCGCCGTCCTCCACCAGGGCATGACCGGCCAGTCCGCCGCCGCCGGCATCCATGCGCTGTTGGAAGCCGAACCGCTGGTCAAGCCGGTCCCGACGGCCGTGCCATCAGATACCCCCACCCTGCCATCCCCCGCCAGCGGGGGAGGGTTCGATGCGGCGAACCCCTCGCCTCCGGTACCGCGTACCCCCTCCCCCGCGGGCGGGGGAGGGTCGGGGTGGGGGTCTGATGCACCACTGGCGCCGACGATCGCGTTCGATGATGTGCATTTCGCCTATCCGGGCGGCAGGCGGGCGGCGCATGACGGGCTATCCTTCACAGTCAAGGCCGGCGAGAAGATCGGCATCGTCGGCCCGAGCGGCTCCGGCAAGTCGTCGGTGGCGCGGCTGCTGTTGCGCCTGTTCGACCCGCAAGCGGGGAGTGTCAAGGTCGGCGGCCACGATTTGCGCCAGCTCGATCCCGACGCCCTGCGCCGCCAGATCGCCGTCGTGCACCAGGACACCTACCTGTTCCACGGCACCGTCGAGGAGAATCTGCGGCTCGGCAAGCCCGAGGCGACGCAGCCGGAACTGGAGCAGGCGGCGCGCGACGCCAACGCGCACGACTTCATCCGGCAATTGCCGCACGGCTACCGGACGGTCATCGGCGAGCGCGGCATCAACCTGTCGGGCGGCCAGCGGCAGCGGCTGGCGATCGCCCGCGCGCTGTTGCGCGACGCGCCGATCCTGATCCTCGACGAGGCGCTGTCGTCGGTCGATGCCGCCAACGAGGCGGTGATCCAGCAGGCGCTCGACCGGCTGGCGCAAGGCCGCACGACGCTCGTTCTGGCGCACCGGCTGTCGAGCGTCATCGGCGCCGACCGCATCCTCGTGCTCGATCACGGCCGCGTCGTCGAAAGCGGCCGCCACGCCGAGCTGATCCGCCGCGACGGACCCTACCGCCGCC
>JBLMXS010000055.1:0-3258 GCA_050257895.1 Thiohalocapsa sp. | reverse complement strand
GCGCCTCAACGCCGTGCTGGCGGCGCTGCTCGGCTAGGACTGGGACCGCGGCGTTCTCGGCCGCATGCGGCAAGATGCCGGCCGTCTGCCGGGTCAGCGGCCGATCGGTTCCGCCAGCTTGTGCTCGACGGCGGCCAGCAGACGCGCCGGGTCCAAAGGCTTCTCCAGCTGCTGATGCCGCCGCGCCGCGACACCGGTCAGCTTCACATCGTAGCCGCTGAGCAGGAAGGTGCGGACGCCGCGATCGGCAGCCGCGTCGACCACCGCCAGCCCGTGCAGGTCGGGCAGCCACCAATCGCAGATCACCGCATCGAATGGCGTCGCATCGAGACAGGCGCACGCCTCGGCGGCCGACCCCGCCACCGTCACCTCGTATCCGCCGTCATGCAGCGCCAGCGCCAGCAGATCCCGGACGCCGGCGTCATCGTCGACAACCAGAATGCGGCCTCCAGCAGCCATCTGCAGCACCCCCGGTCTTTGATCGGCCTCGCCGACAATGGTGACGCGCGCCGGCGCCCGGTCAACACGCGCCGGCATGTCCTGGGGAACCCAAGCGCAAACGTCGCAGAGCCGCAATCAGTACGCCAGATCCTGGAAACTTGTCGGGGCGGGGCTGACGACCTTGCTGCCGCCGGCCTCGACCTCGAGCACTGCGAGGCCGCGCTGGACCAGCCCCTGCGGCGTGAAGCGGAACAGCCCGTCGACGCCGGTGAAGCCGTTGGGATTGAGGATCGCCTCTCGCGAGAACGGCTCTGGGTTGCCCTTCGCCAACGCCGCCGCGAGCGCCGCGGCGTCGAAGGCGAGCGCGGCGAGCCGCGGCGCCGGGTGCCCGTAGGTGGCGCTGAAGCGGCTCTCGAATTCGCGCCGCGTCTCGGGCGGCGAGGCGGCGAACCAGCCGCCGTCCAGCGCCGGCTCACCGGCGATCGAGGGGTCGTCCCACAATCCGCTGCCAAGCAGCCGCACCTGCGTCGTGTCGAGCCCGGCCTCGCGCAGCTGGTGCGCCAGCGCCTTCAGCTGCGCCCCGCCTTCCGGCAGCAGCAGCGCGTCGAACTCGGGCTTCCCGGCGGGCGGGGCCGGTGGCACGCCGGCCGCGGCCGGTGCGCCGCCGCCAGCGAGGAGCCGGCGGATCGCCGATGCCGCATCCGACCCGCCCGCATTGATCTGCTCGACCTTGACGACCGCGGCGCCGCTCGCCGACGCCGCCTCGCGCAGAGCGTCCGACATCAAGTGGCCGTATTGCGTATTCGGCACCAGGGCCGCGAAGCGCCCGAGCCCCTGCTCATGCGCATACGAGACCTCCCGCACCACCTCCTGACGCGGCAGAAAGCCGATCAGGAACAGATTGCCGCCGGCCAGCTGCGTCGCGGTCGAGAAGGCGATGACGTTGACGTTGGCGTCGCGCGCCACCGGCTTCACCGCCTCGACCTCGGCCGCCAGCAACGGGCCGATGATCAGCCTGGCGCCCTCCGATAAGGCCGAGCGGGCCGCACTGGCGGCACCTTCGGCGGTGCCCGCGGTGTCGCGCGGCACCAGCGTCAGCCGCTCGCTGGCGGTCGCGAACAGGGCCAACTGCGCCGCCTCCAGCATCGCCTTGCCGAGCCCGGCATTGGCGCCGCTCAACGGCACCAGCAGCGCCACCTTGAGGGGCCCGGCGGTACCGGGCGGCGACAACTTCTCGGGCGGCGGCAACGGTCCGGATGGCAGCGGCAGCGGCGTCGGCGATTGCGGCGAGCGTACCGGTGCCGGTACCATCCGCTCGCCGCCGCAGGCGGCCTGCGCCACGAGCAGGACGAAAGCAACGAGCGTTGCGACGATCCGCGGAACACGCGACTGCAGCAAAACCGGTCTCCGGCGAGAATGCCACGGCGGCGAGCGACCGTAGCCATCGCCAACCGGCAAGTAAACCCGCCGCCGCTCAATTAACGGGTTTGGCGGACGGCGACCCGCAGGCCGACATGCCGCCGGTCGATCCGGCCGACGCTCTCGGGCTGGCGGAGTGGTCGCCGCGCCATGCGTTGGCGCCCGGCCTGCATCTCGTCGCGACGCCGATCGGCAATCTTGGCGACATCACGCTGCGGGCCTTGTGGGTGCTGCGCAACGTCGACCGCATCCTGTGCGAGGACAGCCGCGTCACCGGCCGCCTGCTCGCCCGCTTCGGCATCGACAAGCCGCTCGAGCCTTATCACGACCACAATGCCGACCGGGTGCGGCCCGGGGTGATCGAGGCGCTGCGGCGTGGCGGCAGGCTAGCGCTGGTCTCCGACGCCGGCACGCCGCTCGTCGCCGATCCCGGCTACAAGCTGGTGCGCGAGGCGCTGGCGGCGGGATTGCCGGTGACGGCGGCGCCCGGCCCGTCGGCGGCGCTGACGGCGCTGATCCTGTCGGGGCTGCCGCCCGACACGTTCCTGTTTGCCGGGTTCCTGCCGCCGCGTCCGGCCGCGCGGCGCCGCGCTCTCAGCGGCTGGTCAAAGCTGGCGGCGACGCTGATCTTCTACGAGGGCCGCTCGCGGCTGGCGGCGGCGCTGGCCGATATGGCGGCCGTCCTCGGCGACCGCGAGGCGGCGGTCGGCCGCGAATTGACCAAACGGCACGAGGAGATGCGGCGCGGCCGGCTGGCCGCGCTGGCGGCGCATTATGCCGCTTCGGGCCCGCCGCTCGGCGAGGCGGTGGTCGTCGTCGGGCCGCCTGAGGCGGCGGTCCCTGCGGCGGACGATCTCGACGCGCGGCTGCGGGCGCTCTTGGCGCTGTTCAGCCTGCGCGACGCCGTCGACCGGCTGGCGGCCGAGACCGGGTTGGCGCGGCGCCGCATTTACGAGCGCGCCCTCGCCTTGCAGCGGCCATCGGCGCAATGAAGGGCGACTCAATGAGAGGCGTCGAGGAGGCGCGCGATCGGGCGCGTGATCGCCGCCGACGGGCGGTGCGGCGCGGCCATCTTGCCGAGTTCGTCTGCCGCTGGCATTTGCGGCTGCATGGCTGGCGCATCGTCGCGGTCGATTGGCGCTGCCCGTCGGGCGAGATCGACATCCTGGCTAGGCGCGGCGGGCTGCTGGCGGCGATCGAGGTCAAGGCGCGGGCCGATCTCGACAGCGCGGCCGGCTCGCTGGCGCCGCGGCAGCGTCGGCGGATCACGCGCGCCGCCGCGCTCTTTCTCGCCGCGCGTCCCGACCTCGCGGGATTGGCGCTGCGATTCGACGTGATGCTGATCGCGCCGCGGCGGCTGCCGCGCCATCTGGCCGACGCCTGGCGGCCAGAGCCGTA
>JBLMXS010000054.1:0-7398 GCA_050257895.1 Thiohalocapsa sp. | reverse complement strand
TGGATGTAGGGCAGGCGCACGCCGGCGTGGATGGTGAAATAGTCGACGCCCTGCTCGCACTGCTCGATCAGCGTGTCCTTGTAGAGCTCCCAGGTCAGCTTCACGGGATCGCCGTTGCACTTCTCCAGCGCCTGGTAGATCGGCACGGTGCCGATCGGCACCGGCGAGTTCCTGATGATCCACTCGCGGATCGTGTGGATGTTGCGCCCGGTCGACAGGTCCATCACCGTGTCGGCGCCCCAGCGCGTCGCCCACACCAGCTTGTCGACCTCTTCGGCGACCGAGGAGGTGACGATCGAATTGCCGATATTGGCGTTGACCTTCACCAGGAAGTTGCGGCCGATGATCATCGGCTCGGATTCCGGGTGGTTGACGTTGTTGGGGATGATCGCGCGGCCGCGGGCGATCTCGTCGCGCACGAATTCCGGCGTCACATGCTCGGGAATCGCGGCGCCGAACGAATTGCCGGCGTCGATCCGCTGCAGCGCTTCCTCGCGGCCCAGGTTTTCGCGGATCGCGACGTATTCCATCTCGGGGGTGACGATGCCCTTCTTGGCGTAGGCATATTGCGTCACCGCCTCGCCGGGCTTGGCGCGCAGCACGGTGCGGCCGGCGCGGTTGAACACCGGCACGGCGCTGGCTTCGCCGCGCTTCAGCCCGTTATCCTCGGGCCGGATCTCGCGGCCCGGCACCGCCTCGACGTCGCCGCGCGCCACGATCCACGGGCGGCGCAATTCCGGCAGGCCGACGCGGATGTCGGTCGCCAGCGCCGGGTCGGAATAGGGGCCCGAGGTGTCATAGACCCGCACCGGCTTCTCGTTGGCGCTGGCCTCGAGCTCGATCTCGCGCATCGCGACGCGGAGGTCGGCATGGAGGTGGCCGCCGGCGTAGATCTTGCGCGACGCCGGGAACGGCCCGGTGGTGACCTGCGGCACCGCGTCCTTGGCGGTCAGCTGGGCATTCGAAATGGGAGCGGAATCGGGCATGGCGGCCTCCGTAAGCGCCTAAAGGCTCGGCCGGATCGATAATGGCAGGGGAGACGGCGTTCGCCGAAGCGGCTCCTGTCCCTACGCCGGCACGACCCGGATCAGGTTCGAAGGGTTGCCCGCGGTCCAGCGGACTCTCAGCCCCTGCCGGGGCACCCCTTGGATGCTGCGATTATCGGCAGGTTGTCACGCATCCGTCAAGAATGACGCAGCGGACGGCGGCGCGGCCCCGCAATGCTGTCCAAATGCTTCACCGTCATTCCGGGGCGCGAGCGTAGCCTGCGAGCCCGGAATCCAGGAACACAGGCCTCGGAGCGTTGGGAAAAGCCGGTGGTCCTGGATTCCGGGTTCGGCCCTGGTGGGCCGCCCCGGAATGACAACCCCATTCTTGCTTCAATCACCGGGTTACCACTCGCTGGCCGCAGAAGGGGCGGGCGGCTATAACCACGCGCATGCGTCGTCCCGGATTGTGGCTCGCGGTCCTGTTGCTGGCGATCGCCGGCGCCTATAGCGCCTTCTGGTTCGTCGCCGCGTCGCGGATCGAGGGCGGGCTCGCGCAGTGGGCGCAAACGTTGAAGCAGGACCATCTGGAGCTGACCTGGCAGCGCGTCGAGGTCGCCGGCTTTCCGCTCCTATTCGATGTCGCCCTGAGCGAGCCGCGGCTGCGTGACCTCGCCGAGCCCTCGCGCGGCGAATTGCGCATGCCGATCGTGTCGGCGAGCGCGCGGCCCTGGAATTTTTACCGCTGGCAGCTGACGGCGCCGTCGGGCCTGACTGCCCGGCAGGGCCCGGAAGCGGGTGGCGGGGCGGCCCTCAAGGCGCCGTCGGCAACCGGGGTCGTCGCCGCCAGCGCCGACGGCGGCGCCAGCATCTGGTTCGCCCTCGTCCGGCCCGCCGTCGATTTCGGCCCGCGGGTCGCCGCACAGGCGGCGAGCGTCTGGCTGATTCTGCCGCCGCAACAGCCGCAATCGCACGGCGAGAGCGCCTTCGGGGTCGCGGTGATGGCCGAGCAGCTGGCGTTGCCGGCGGCGCCGCCGCCGTTCAAGAACCCGCTCGACGAAGTCGACTTTGGCCTCACCGTCAAGGGCCTGCTCAAGGCGGCGCCGCTGCGCCAGTCGCTGGCTGCGTGGCGCGATAGCGGCGGCACCGCGGAGCTCGATCATGTCCATGTGCATTGGGGCAGCGTCGCCGTCCGCGGTTCGGGGACAGTGGCGCTCGACGCCGATCTGCAGCCGGAGGGCGCCTTCACCGCCGCCGTCGAGGGCTACGACGCGCTGCTGACGGCGCTGGTAGAGGCCGGCCGCATGCGCACCGGTGACGCGCAATTGGCGAAGCTGGCGCTGTCGATGATGGCGAAGCCCGGCCCGGGCGGCCGGCCGGAAATCGCCACCTCGTTCACGATCCAGGACGGCGAGATGTTTCTGGGGCCCGCCCGGCTCGGCCGCGTCCCGCGCATCGTCTGGCAATAGCCGCCTTCGGCGATTTCTCTTCAGTAATAGACCGACCGCCCGGCGCCGCCGCTGGCCGAGAGCAGCTCGCCGGAAACCGCCCAGGCCTTCTCCGAGGCCAGGAAGACCGCGACGAACGCGACCTCAGACGCGTCCACCATGCGGCAGATGGCATTGCCGCGCGGCGAGTCCGGCGCAAAGTCCCGTCGCTCGGCTTCTTCCGGGGAGACGCCCAGCTGGGCGGCGCGGGCGGCGAGCAGGCTGGGCGTGCGTTCGGTGCGGGTCGTGCCGGGATGGATGCAATTGACCGTGATGCCGTGGCGGCCGAGTTGGACTGAGAGCGTCTTGGTCATGTGCACCAAGGCGGCGTTGCGGGCGCCGCCGCTGAGATTGCCGGCGTTGCGGGCGTTGCCGCCGCTGATGTTGATGATGCGGCCCCAGCCCGCTTCCTTCAGGAACGGGATGACGGCCCGCGAACAGCGCAGCGCCCCGACATACTTGACGTTGAAATCCTCGATCAGATCCTCGTCGACGACGGTTTCGATGGGGCCGGTGGCGGTGGCCGAGCCGCCCGGCGCGGAGCCGCTGTTGACCAGGATGTGCAGGCCGCCCAGCTGCTGTGCCGCCTCGACGACCATGCGGTCCACCTGCCCCCTACTGGTGACGTCGGCGGCGAGAGGCACGATGCGGCGGTTGGTCTCGGCCGCCAGCTCGCGCGCCGTCGCCTCCAGATCCGCCTGGTTGCGCGCGACGATCGCCACATCGGCCCCTTCGCGAGCCAGTTCGCGCGCGATGGCTTTGCCGATGCCGCGGCTGCCGCCCGTTACGATCGCGTGCTTGTCGTGCAATCCGAGGTCCATGGCATTTTCTCCCTTGGCAGAGTGACCGCGATTTTGTTCTCACGCTGCCCATTTTTCTTGCTGGGGGAAGCGGGCGCAAGGGGTGCCGGATGCGGGTGATGTGGCGAGCGCGACCTAACGCGGAAAGGGGGCTTGAAGGCGGCGGCTTAACCCGGCGCCGTTCCGGTATATGATGCCGGCAACACCTAAGGGAGGTGCGTCATGGGCTGGCTTGATGGGCAGGTGGCGCTGGTCACGGGCGGCGGCTCCGGGATCGGGCGGGCGGTCGTCGCGCGCTATGTCGAGGAGGGCGTCCGCGGCGTCGGGGTCATGGAGCGGGTCGCGGTCCGGGCGGACCAGCTGCGCGACGAGTTCGGCGACAAGGTCGTCGCCATCGCCGGCGACGTCTCGCGCCTCGACGACAACAAGCGCGCCGTCGCCGAGACGGTGCGCGCCTTCGGTCATCTCGACATATTCGTCGCCAATGCCGGCGTCTTCGACGTCTATGCCAAGCTCGCCGAATTCGACGACGACAAGCTCTCCCAAGCTTACGACGAATTGTTCGGCGTCAACGTCAAGGGCGTCCTGTTCGGCGTCAAGGCGGCGCTGCCGGAGCTGAAGAAGACCTCCGGCTGCATCGTCTGCACGGCCTCGGTCGCCGGTTTCAACTCGGGCGGCGGCGGCGCCCTCTACACCGCTTCGAAGCACGCCGTCGTCGGCCTCATTCGCCAGCTCGCCGTCGAACTCGGGCCGGAGATCCGCATCAACGGCGTCGCCCCCGGCGGCACCCTGACCGATCTGCGCGGGCTGCAATCGCTCAGCAACGACGACCGCTCGCAATTTGCCGAGCCGGCGATGGCCGAGCGCCTGCGCGCCGCCAACCCGCTGCACATCGCGTTGGTGCCGGCCGACATCGCCGGCGCCTATGTCTTTCTTGCCGCGCGCGGCAGCGCCGGCGGCATCACCGGCACCGTCGTCACGGTCGATGCCGGCTCGACCCTGCGCATGCCGCGCCCGCGGCCCTGAACCCCGCGCCTGAGGAGGTGCCGATGTCAGCCGATACGACCCTGGTCGACGCCGAAAGCGGTCTCGTCAGCCGCCGCATCTTTATCGAGCCGGAGATCTACCAGCAGGAATTGGAGCGCATCTTCGCGCGCTGCTGGCTTTATCTCTGCCATGACAGCCAGATTCCGCTGCCCGGCGATTTCTTCACCACCTACATGGGGGAGGACCCGGTGCTGGTGGTGCGCGACGGCCATGGCACGGTGCGCGCCTTCCTCAATGTCTGTCGCCATCGCGGCAACCGCCTGTGCCGCGCCGACGACGGTAATGCGGCCAGCTTCACCTGCGCCTATCACGGCTGGACCTTTGGCAACGACGGCAGGCTGACCGGCGTGCCGTACCTGAAGGAGGCCTACCACAACGAACTCGACCGCGAGCGCTGGGGACTCGTGCCGGTGGCGCAGCTCGACCAGTACAAGGGGCTGTGGTTCGCGACGTTTGACGCGGGCGCGCCGCCGCTCGGCGACTATCTCGGCGAGATGCGCTGGTATCTCGACATGTTCTTCGACCGCCGCGAGGGCGGCATCGAGATCATTGGCGGCATCCATAAGTGGATGATGCCGTGCAACTGGAAATTCCCGGCCGAGAATTTCGCCGGCGACGGCTACCATGTGCATTGGAGCCACCTGTCGGCGGTGCAGACCGGCTCGGGCGGCGATTTCCGCACCCAGCCGGACAATGCCGGCCGCGCGCTGTCGCCGGGCAATGGCCACAGCGCGATGATGACCGGCCCGCACATGCCCGCCGACATGCCGCACCCGGCGGTGCTCGCCTACGAGGAGCAGATCCGTCCCGAGCTGCAGCAACGCCTCGGCCCGCGCATCGACCGCGGCAACCCGGTTGCCGCGACGGTCTTCCCGAACCTGTCGATCCTGCGGCCGACCTCGCGCACGCTGCGCGTGTGGCATCCGCGCGGCCCCGACAAGACCGAATGCTGGGCCTGGATCTATGTCGACAAGGCGGCGCCGGCCGAGGTCAAGGACGCGATCCGGCTGGCCGGCGCCCGCGTCTTCGGGCCGGGCGGCACCTTCGAGCAGGACGACATGGACAACTGGCAGGGCTGCACGCAGACCGGCCGCGGCGTCGTCGCCCGCCGCCATGCGCTCAATTACGCGATGGGGCTGGGGCGAGAGCGGTTCGATGCGGATTTTGCCGCGGTCGCCAGCGACTACCGCTACAGCGAGTCGAACCATCGCGGCTTCTACCGCCGCTGGGCCGAGCTGATGAACGGCGACGGCTTCGCCGCGGCTGCGAATGGCGAGGCACGCCATGCGTAACGCTCCCCGAAACGCCCCGGCGACCGACGAGGCGCTGTCCCGCGAGGTCGAGCAGTTCCTCTATCGCGAGGCGCGGCTGCTCGACGAGCGCCGCTTTCACGACTGGCTGACATTCTTTGCCGACGACGTCCGCTACTGGATGGTCGGCCGCAGCAACCGCTACCCGCGGCACAGCAAGGCGATCGCGATCCTCGCCCCGGAGCGCTATGTCGAGGACGATAGCGGCCGCGACGACGAGCTGGCGATCCTCGACGAGTCGAAGGAGACGCTCGAGGCGCGCGTGCGCCGGCTCGACACCGGTATGGCCTGGGCCGAGGACCCGCCGTCGCGCACCCGCCACATGATCAGCAACATCGAGATCGAGCCGGGCGACAGCGTGGGCGAGTTGCGCGTCTATTCCAACTTCATCGTCTATCGCAGCCGCGCCGGGAGCGAAGAGGATTTCTACGTCGGCGCCCGCCGCGATGTGCTGCGCCGAGATGGCGAGGGTTGGAAGATCGCCGAGCGCCGCCTCGTCCTCGACCAGAACGTGCTGTCGGCCAAGAACGTCAGCGTCTTCTTTTAGAGCCCTATCCGCAAAGTTTCCGCATTCCCGGGATCGGGTGGCCGATCAGTCGAGACAGCGAGCCGCGCGCGTCTCGGCGGCGCGGTCCCAGAGGTTGGGCAGCACGCGGTTGGCGTAGCCGGAGACGAACGGCTTCTCTTCGCCTGTCTCGGGCACGAAGAGGTGCCGGGCGATCGCGCCGATATTGCCTCCATAGACATGGATGCTGATCGAGGGCCGGTCGGCGAGTGCATTGCCGACCTCGTGGATATCGCCGATCCGCGGCGAGACGGCGGTGACGGCGCCCGGCAACAGCCGTTCCTCGCCGGCCGCGATGAGCCTCCCGGCCGCGTCGCGGGTGTAATTGCGCGAGGTCTCGGCGCCGCGCAGCATGCCGATCAGCCCCCATACGGTATGGTCGTGCACCGGCGTCTTCTGTCCGGGCCCCCACACGAAGCTGACCACCGAGAACCGCTCCAAGGGATCGCAATAGAGCAGGTATTGCCGGTAGTGCTGTGGGTCCGCCGCGGCGAATTCGGGCATCAGCCAGTCATCGGCGGCGACCAGCCGGCGCAGCGCCTCGCCGCCTTCCTCGATGATGCGGCTCTCATCGGAACCGGCATCGCACAGCCGCGTCAGCGCCGCGATCAACGACCGTAACCGTTCCACCCCGTCCGCCATGGGCTCCCTCCTGCCGGTTCGGGGTGGACCATACGATAACTGCAGAAGAAAGTAATGTCGGTGACGGTTGTAGAAGCAAAACGCTGCTACTGTAATATACGCCGGCGTAGTTACTTCTGACCTGTAATTAGAATTCTTTACACATGCTAACGTCGTTAATGGTCACCGAGCCGGTGCGAAGGGGGCGACGGCCGCGATCAGCGCGTCGGTCGGCGCGAGGCGCGGGCCCTCGCCGTCGTCGACTGGCGGGATGATCGTTACCCCCCATCGCGGCAGCTTGGCAAGCGAGGCCTGCGCTGCGGGATGGGCGAGCAGCGGCGCGTTCAGCGACGGCGCGACGATGACCGGCGTCTGCCGGCCGATCGCCTCGGCGACGACTGCCAGTGCCAGGTTGTCGGCGATGCCGTGCGCCAACTTGTTGAGCGAATTGAAGCTGCACAGCGCGAACAGCACGACGCCGAACGGCGGCCGAGGCCGGATCGCCAGATCGAAATAGGATTGCACGACCTGCGCCCCCGGCACCTCGGCGAGATCGCGTGGGGCGACGACGCGCGCGGCGTT
>JBLMXS010000053.1:0-2812 GCA_050257895.1 Thiohalocapsa sp. | reverse complement strand
TTCACGCCCACGATCTGCGGCAGCGAACCCGTCGCTGCCGGGTCGGCCTTCTGGCCTGGCGGCGTCCAGGCGGTGCCGTCGGGGAAGCGGTTCTTCATGTCGCGCACAAAACCGTCCAGCGTGTCGACGCTTGCCGCCATCTTGGCGATCTCACCGAATTCCGCGCTGTTGGACGCAGTCGGCTTGCTGGCGATATCGAAGGCGGTCTTGTCGGCCGTGCCGCTCATCAGCGGCGCATATTTCTCGCGGAAGCGCGCAAGCCCGATCGCGTCGTCGGCCAGCGCATAGCCGACCACGGCGCGGATGATATCGGCCTTCTCCGCCGGGTTCAGCGGTTTGAAGTCGCGCCAGCGATCGCCGTAATAGAGCTCAATCTGCTCGGAGGCCTCGCGCCAGCGTCGTGCGGCCCAATAGATGTCGGAGCGCAGCCGGATCGCCTCGCGTCCGTCGATGTTGGAAATGATGTCGAGCGCGAGATCGTGACGTCCGATGTCGCTCTCCGCCCGCGCCTCCAGCAGCAAGCGCTGCGCACGAAGTTCTCCGTTCAGATCGGCGATGCGGGTCGCGTTCAGCGCCGTCAGCGCTCGGTCCGGTTTGCGATTCATCAGATAGACCATCGCAAGCTTGGCAGCCACCTGCGCGCGTGCCGCACCTTCGAGGCGTTTGTCGACCTGGTATTGCAGGAGTTCGGCCGCCTGGTCCAACAGATCCACCGCGACGAGCCGATCGGAAAGACGCCGGATCATCTCGTCGCCGCGGCGATCGATCGGGGTCAGTTCGCGGAATTCATAGAACAGCCCGAGTGCGTCGATCGGCGGCAGCTGATCGCCCTTGGCAGTGAGGAAGATGTCTGAGAACAGCGCCTGCGCTGCGTCCTGGGCCCGGCGCGACGCTTCCGAATTCGGCTCAAGCCGCGTCGCGGTGCGCGCAGCCGCAAGCGAATCGCCATAGCGCGCGGCGGCGCTGTAGATGTTCGCAAGCATCGCCAGCGTGCGCACTTCGATCGAGTCGCCCCGCCAGGTCACGGAGAGCGTTTCCAGCCGCTTCAACAGCTCGGGCTGATCGATCTGGTCGCGCTTCTGCAGCAATGTGACCTGCCGCAGCGTCGCTTCCGCAGCGGCGGCGCGGTCCGATGAATCGATCGCAAAGCGGTAATCGTCGAGCGCATCCTTCTCCTGGCCCAGCCCTTCGGCAAGCCAGCCATAGAGCACCATCGCGGTCGGCTTCATGTCGGACGGCACGCCGACGACTTCGAGCTCGGAGCGGCGTTTGGCGGCGCCGGCGAAGTCGCGCACCTCCAGGCAGGCCCGCATCGCATCCAACGTGACCAGGCGCTGCAACTCGACCGGCAACGAGGCGATTGCGAACTCGACGTTCTTCAGCTTCTCGCGCGCTTCGGCCCATTTGCCCTGCTTGGCGTAGGCGAGTCCTTTCCAGAGCTCGGAATCGTAGTTGTTGCCGATCGATGGACTGGCGAGATCCTTCAGCCCGGTGTTCGGCCGGTTGATTAGAATGGAGGCGATCGCGTGCACCATCCGGACCACGGGTTCATCCATTCTCGGCGCAGGGTCGGCGAGCGCAAAGGCGGTTTCACCCGCCGCTTCCGCATAGAGGCCGCGCGCCATATAAAAACGGGCGAGATCGAGCCGCGCCTGCCCGCGCTGCTCCGGCGCGGCAGCGCCGGCGGCGGCGATCAGCGCATCGCGACGCGCCAGGAAGTCGCCGGCCTGGTTCTTGTGCCATTCGCCGATATCGAAAATTGGCCGGACTGCGGTCGCGGCACGCTCGGCCGAGGCTTCGACCGAAGAGATCGTCAGCCCGCCGGGCTTGCCCAGAATGACATTGTCCGGCGCAATCTCGACCGCAACGCTGTCCGAATTCGGACGCACGGCAATGCCCTGCTCGGTATCGAGCAGCGTGAGGTCGACGAAGTCCTGGCGCTTGATCAGCCCGCGGACCGGCGCCAGGCCGGTCACCACCAGCAGCGTGTCGCCGGCATCGGGGTCGGTGATGCGGTGCAATTCGCCCGGATTGGCGAAGGGTACGGCGATGGTCGCATGCGCGGGATCGGTGATGCTGCGCACCACCATCAGCGGTTGCGGCGAGGCGAGCACCTTGTCGGCGAAGGTCAGGATCCATTTGCTGCCGGGCGAGGACGCATCGGTGCTCAACGTATGCATTTGCGGACGGTTGAGGCGGATGCGGATCGCCTGCCCCTTGTCCAGCATCATGCGGCTGACGTCGCCGATGATGGCGCCGCCCTTGGCGCGGATCGGGTCGAGGTCGATCGGCTGCTTGGAGTCAAACACCAGCCACACCGTGTCGCCGCGCCGGAACGAGGCCGCGGGTGTGGCTTCGGCAAAGCTGAAGGTCAGGCGGAGCCCATCGCTGTCGCGGACCGCCTCCAGCTTGACGGGAGCGCCCGCAGCTTGCGAGGGGGCTTCCGGCGTCCCCTTCTGCACGACCTCGGCAGCCGCCGGCTTGATGATGGCCGGCGACACCGGCGAGCTCTTCGACACGAGCATTACGGCTGAGGCGGGTCGGGCCGGCTTTTCGGTGACGACGGCGGGGGCCGGCGTCGCAGGTGGTCTGGCCTGCTCTGCCGCGACCGGCGGCTTTGCGGGTAATTCGGCGACAGCTTGCGGCTTGTTGACCGCTTCGGCCTTTGCGGCCTCGATCTTCGGCGGCGCGCTCGCCTCGCCGCCGCTCGGCGCGGCCTTGGCTTGCGGCTTGATCTCTCCTTCGGCGGGCGCGCCTCTGGCCTCAGGCTTCGCCGCGGGAGCGGCCGGTTCGGGTTTGGCGGGTGCCGCTT
>JBLMXS010000052.1:0-3938 GCA_050257895.1 Thiohalocapsa sp. | reverse complement strand
CGCCGATCTCGGGCGCGACCGCGACGCGGTGCCGGTGCTCGCCGCGCTGGCCGAGCGATTCGCGATCCCGGTCGTCGAGCACCGCCAGCGCCACGTGAACCTACCGGCCGACCACCCTTGCCATCTCGGCTACAACCCCGGCGCCTTGCTCGGCGAGGCCGACGCGATCGTCGTTCTCGAATGCGACGTGCCGTGGACGCCGCATCGCCAAGCGCCGTCGCCCGATTGCAAGATCATCCATATCGGCGTCGATCCGCTGTTCAGCCGCTATCCGATCCGCGGCTTTGCCGCCGACGTCGCGATCACCGCCGCCGCCGCGCTTGCCTTGCCGCGGCTCGCAGCTTCATTGGCGCCGCTTGCCGACCAGCACGCGGTTGCGGCGCGGCGGATGCAGCTCGCCGAGCGCCGCGAAAAGATGCAGGCCGGCTGGCGCAAACTGCGCGAGGAGGCGAAGGAGCGGCGGCCCTTGAGCCCGGTCTGGGTCAGCGCCTGCCTCGCCGCAGCGCGCGATCCCGGCGCGGCGATCGTCAACGAATACACGCTCTTGCCGGAGCATTGCCCGGCAACACGCCCCGGCAGCTTTTTCGGGTCGAGCCCGGCGGCGGGGCTCGGTTGGGGCGCCGGCGCGGCGCTCGGCGTCAAGCTCGCCGAGCCCGAGCGGCAGGTGATCGCGGTGCTCGGCGACGGCTCCTACCTGTTCGCCAACCCGGTCGCGGTGCACCACGCGGCCGCCGTGCACAAGCTCCCGGTGCTGTTCGTCGTCGTCAACAACGCGATGTGGGGGGCGGTGCGCCGCGCCACGCTCGGCATGTACCCGCAGGGCGAGGCGGCGCGCAGCAACCGCCCGCCCTTTATCGACCTCGAGGAATTGCCAGCCTTCGAGCAGGTCTGCGCTGCCGCCGGCGGCTACGGCGAGCGCGTCGAGGACCCGGCCGAATTGCCGGCGGCGCTCGGCCGCGCCTTCCACGCTGTCAACGTCGAGAAGCGCCAGGCCCTCCTCAACGTCATCTGCCAGGGCGGCGGCGGGGGGTGACGAATACGCAGCTGCCCGGCGCGCAGCTCGCCGTTATCGAGCGGAAAAAGATGTCGGTTATCTACTGGCGACGGCACACCCGGCGGGGCGCGGAAAAGCGATGTTCTTTCTTCGGTTCGGGTTCACGTCGAGCAGATGGGAGATGCTTCGTGATGCCCTTCTGGACCATGCGCGTGCGGCGCCGGTCGCCTCCACCGCCGACACACAGTTCGGAACGAAGTATATTCTTGATGGGCCGCTTGGCGTGCCTGATAGACGCCGCCCGCGCCTTCGCGCCGTCTGGTTTATTCCAACCGGCGAGGCGGCCCCGCGTTTCGTGACAGCCTATCCAGGCCCCGGAGGTCGGAGATGATCAAGGAATTGGATCCCGTGGTCTTGACCAAGTCGCTACCCGAGCACGGGTTGCAACCGGGCGATGTCGGCTGGGTCGTGATGGTTCACGGCGACGGCGCCGGATACGAAGTCGAATTCGTTACGCTCAGTGGTGAAACCGTATCGGTTGAGACGCTGTCGCCTGCCGAGGTGCGTCCGGTGGGCGATAATGAGATTTCGCATGCGCGCAGGGTGGCGTAAATCCCGAGTCAGGGGGTGAGGGTCCGCGGCGTGCCCACCTCTCGCGTTAAAGAGGCGCCGGTCGAGCGGCGGCTGGCGGCGATCCTGGCGGCCGATGTCGTCGGCTACAGCCGGCTGATGGGCGCCGACGAGGTCGGGACGTTGCGCCGGCTGCGGGCCTGTCGCAGCGAGGTGATCGACCCGGCCATCGCGGCGCGGCGCGGCCGCATCGTCAAGACCACCGGCGACGGCCTGCTCGTCGAATTCGCCAGCGCCGTCGACGCGGTCAGCTGCGCCATCGCGGCGCAGCAGGCAATGGCCGCCCGCAGTGCCGGCGAGCCGGACGAGCGGCGGCTGATCTTTCGCATCGGCATCAATGTCGGCGACATCATCATCGAGGCCGGCGACATTTTCGGCGACGGGGTCAACGTCGCGGCGCGGCTGGAGGCGCTGGCGCCGCCCGGCGGGCTGTGCATCTCGCGCGCGGTGCGCGACCAGGTGCGCGACAAGCTGGCGGTGCAGTTCGACGACCTCGGCGAGCAGGAGGTGAAGAACATCGCGCGGCCGGTGCGCGCCTTTGCGCTGATGCCCGAGGCGATCGCCGCCGCGCCGGACCTTGCGCTTGCCGAGACGCCAGAGTCGGCGCCGCGCCGGCGCCAGGCGACGCTCCTGGCGCTGCTCATCGCGGTGCTGATCGCGACCGCGGGCGGCCTGTGGCTATGGCAGCACCGATCGGGGTTGCGCGACAGCCGCGCACCGGCCGCATCGACGCCGGCGGCCGGCCCGCGTGCGTCGATCGCGGTGCTGCCGTTCACCGCGCTCAGCGCCGATAGCGGCCGCGATTATTTCGCCGACGGCCTGACCGAAGACATCATCGGGGCGCTCGGCCGCTTCCGCGAGCTGTCGGTGATCGCGCCGGCGGCGGTGTTCGCCTACAAGGGCAAGAACCCGACCCCGGCGGAGGTCGGCCATGACCTCAAGGTGCGCTACGTCGTAGACGGCAGCGTCCGCCGCTCGGGCGACGCTATCCGGATCGCGGTCAACCTGACCGACGCCATGCGCAGCCGGGTTCTGTGGTCGGATAAGTACGATGCCGGCACGAAGGATATTTTCGCGGTCCAGGACCGCATCACCCACCGCATCAGCGGCGCCTTGGCGCTGCGCCTCACCAGCCTTGAGGAAGCCCGTTCCGCCGCCAAGCACGCTGACAACATGGAGGCCTACGATCTCGTGCTGCGCGGCCGGGCCTTGAGCAGCCACGCCACCCGCGCCGACAATGCCCGCGCGCGCAGCCTGTTCGAGCGGGCGATGGAGCTCGATCCGAATTACGCGCCGGCCTACGTCGCGCTCGGATCGACCGAGATCGCCGCCGTCACCCAGGGCTGGACGCCCAACCCGAGCGACTCGCTGAAGCGGGCGGAGAGCCTGGCGAGGAAGGCGCTGGCGCTCGACGATCTCGACCCCCGCGCGCACGCGCTGCTCGCCAACGCCGCGCTCTATTTCGGCGAATACGACCGCGCCCTCGCCGAAGTGAAGCGCGCCATCGCGCTCAACGGCAGCGATGCACAGGGCTACGAGATCCTGATGGACGTGCTGCTGTTCCGTGGCGACGTCACCGGCGCCATCGCGGCCGGCGAGACGCTGACGCAGGTCGAGCCCGAATTGCCGAACGGCGCCGCGCTGCACCTGGCGATGGCGTACGTTCTGGCCGATCGCGGCGCCGACGCCGCGGCATTGCTGGAGCACACGCTCGACCGCACGCCAGGCTACCTGTTTGCCCACGTCGTGCTGGCGGCGGCCTATGCCGAGGCCGGACGGCAGCAGGAGGCGGAGCGGCAGGCCGCCGAGGTCCGCCGGCGGTTCCCGAATTTCCTGGCCGACGAGTTCGGCTCGCTGCTTCGCGACCAGACGCAGCGCGACAAGCTCGCCGCCAGCCTCAAGAAGGCCGGGCTGTAGCGCCGGCGCTTTCATTTGGTTCGGACCGCCGGCCTCGGGCCGGCATGCCGGCCAGAGGCCGGCAGTCCAACGGTGTCGGTGAGCCGGGTTTGATCCGGCCATGTTGCGCAGCCGAAACAGATCCCCGGGTCCAGCCCGCGGATGACGAACTCCTAGGGCCAACTCGGGTCGACCGGGGGCTCACCCTAACGCTGCTCGTGCAAGGCCGGCCAGCGCGCGTTGGCCTGGGCGATGATGTCGGCGCGGTGCTCCCGGAACATCGGCACGCCGCGCTTGTCGCTGAACACGTAAAGCTTCCCGTCGGCGATCGACCAGGCCTCGGGATCGGGCTCGTATTTGCCGCCGCGCGACACCGTGATCGCGCAATACCCATCGAACTGCGGCGCGTAGCGGTCGG
>JBLMXS010000051.1:0-5986 GCA_050257895.1 Thiohalocapsa sp. | reverse complement strand
GTTCAGCTGGCGCATCGCGCATGGGTTGCGCCGCCGCGGCGAAAGCCTGCCGCTGATCCATTACGTGGCGCCAATGGTGTGGGCCTGGCGGGCTGGCCGCGCCCGGCGCATGGCGCGCTGGTACGACCATCTGCTGACCTTGCTGCCGTTCGAGCCGCCCTATTTCGAACGGGTCGGGCTGGCCGCCAGCTATGTCGGCCACCCGGTGCTGGAAAGCGGCGCCGACCGCGGCGACGCCGCGTGGTTCCGCGCCCGCCACGGCATTGCGCCGGGAGAGCTGGTGCTCTCCGTCCTGCCGGGCAGCCGCGGCGGCGAGGTGCGGCGGCTGTTGCCGGTGTTCGGCGAGACGTTGCGGCTGCTGGCGTTCGGCCTCGGTCCGTTCCGCGTCGCGGTGCCGACGGTTGCGACGGTCGCCGAGCTGGTCGCCGGCGGGGTGCGCGACTGGCCGGGAAGGCCGCTCGTCTTGCGCGGCGCCGCCGACAAATACGACGCGTTCGCCGCCAGCCGCGCCGCGCTCGCCGCCTCCGGCACGGTGGCGCTCGAGCTGGCGATGGCGCGGGTGCCGATGGCGGTCGCCTACCGGCTGAACCCGCTGACCGAGGCCTTGCTCGAGCGCGTCCTCAAAGTCCGCCAGGTCAATCTGATCAACCTGCTGCTCGGCCGCGTGGTGGTTCCCGAATACCTGCGCGCCGCCTGCGCGCCGGCGCCGCTGGCGGCGGCGCTCGCCGAGCTGATCGGCGACGAACGGGTTCGCAGCGCCCATCTCGCCGGCTATGATGAGGCGATCGCGACGCTGCGCGCCGCCGGCCCGTCGCCGAGCCGCGCCGCCGCCGACCGCATCCTGGCGATCCTCGCCGCAAGTCGGCGGCAGGAGGCCGCAACCACGGGAGAAATCGCATGAGCGAGGTACAGACCGCCGCCCAGACCGCCGGGGCAACCGAAGCCGCCCTCGGGGCCGGCAAGGCCCGCCTGCTGCACACGATGCTCCGGGTCAAGGACCTCGACAAATCGCTGCATTTCTACCACGACCTGCTGGGGATGAAGCTGCTGCGCAAGCGCGACTACCCGAGCGGCAAGTTCACCCTCGCCTTTGTCGGCTATGGCGAGGAGACCGACTCGACGGTGATCGAGCTGACCCACAACTGGGAGCAGGCCGAGCCCTATAGTCTCGGCAGCGCCTTCGGCCATCTGGCGATCGGCGTGCCCGACGTCTACCAAGCCTGCGAGAAGCTCGCCGCCGCCGGCGTCAAGATCCCGCGGCCGGCTGGGCCGATGGCGCATGGCGGCTCGGTCATCGCCTTTATCGAGGACCCCGACGGCTACCGCATCGAGCTGGTACAGCGCAGCTGACGCTGACGGCTACCCTGCTCCGACAGCCCTAGACGGACCGTCGGAGGGCCCCGGCGGGGCTAGCATGTCGCGGGGAGAGGCATGCCGGTCAGAGTGATCGAGGTCTTTGCCCCGCGCGACCATGCCGATCGCATCGCCGCCATCGCGGAGCAATACGAGGCACTCGATTTTCGCGCCGACCGGCCGGCCGACGACGGCAGCAGGAACTACCGCATTCTTGCGCGACCGGAAAACCAGCAAGAGCTCATCGACCGCCTGCAGGGAGCGCTTGGCAAGGGTAACCCTTGGCGCATTACGATCATTCCAGTCGACGCGACAATCCCGGAGCTGGAGCAGCCTGCAGAGGAGCGCCGATCCCCGGAGCAGGCCACCCGCGAGGAGCTTTACGCCGAGATTGAGCGCGGCGCCCGGGTCGACAGCACGTTTCTGCAATTGGTCGTGTTGTCGACCGTCGTGGCGGCGATCGGCCTGCTCGAAAACAGCGTCGCCATCGTCATCGCCGCCATGCTGATTGCCCCGCTGCTCGGCCCCAACCTGGCAATGGCGTTCGGCTGCACGCTCGGTGATCGGGAATTGGTCGTGCGTGCCGCTGCCGCCAACGCCGTCGGCATCACGCTTAGCGTTATGGGCGCAGCGCTCGCGGGCGTCCTTTTGCCGGCTGACGGCCACAGCGGCGAACTGCTCGCGCGCACCCGCCTTGGCTACGATAACATCCTGCTGGCGCTAGCTGCCGGAGCCGCCGCGGCGCTTTCGCTGACGACTCGGCTGCCGGCCACGCTGACCGGGGTCGCCGTAGCGGTGGCGTTGCTGCCGCCGGCGGCCGCCGCCGGCTACATGCTCGGGACCGCGCAGCTTCGGCTGGCGGCCGGTGCGGCCGCGCTGCTGACTATCAATATCGTCTGCGTCAACCTGGCGGCGCAGCTCGTGTTCCTGGCGAAGGGGATCAAGCCTCGAACCTGGCTACAACGCCGGGCCGCGAAGGAATCGGTGAGGATCAGCCTGACGGTCACCGGCGCCCTCCTGGCGGTGCTGCTTGCCATCATGTATTGGCGCCAGCAATGAGTGTCGGCCGCAATGCCGTCACGTTATGGCCGCAATAGAATCCAGGCATTTTGCATATCGCCGCACAACCCGTACTGTTAGCCGCGACCGGCAGAGGATGAGGCGGCGATGCGGTTTGGGCTTTTCGGCAGCGCACAGGCAAGGCGGCCCGCGCCCGGCGCGGAGCTGACCGACAGCAGCCAGGGCTTCCGGGAGTGGATCGACAACAATGTCGAGGCGGAGGCGCTCGGCTTTCACAGCGTGTTCGTCGTCGAGCACCATTTCACCGGGTTCGGGCAGGTCTCGGCCAGCCTCAACCTGTTGACCTGGCTCGGCGCGCGCACCACGACGCTGCGCCTCGGCACGGCCGTCCTGGTGCTGCCGTGGCACAACCCGGTATTGCTCGCCGAGCAGGCCGCGACGCTCGATCTCCTATCCGGCGGCCGCCTCGATTTCGGGATCGGCAAGGGCTACCGCTACAACGAGTTCGCCGGGTTCTGCGTGCCGATGGAGGAGGCCGACCCGCGCTTCGACGAGGCCATGGAGGTGATCACCAAGGCCTTCGTCTCCGACGCGCCGTTCTCGCATCACGGGCGCTTCTGGCAGTACGACAACATCGTCGTCGAGCCGCCGGCGGCGCAGCGGCCGCACCCGCCGTTCTGGATGGGAGCCGGCAGCGAGCGCTCCGTGCGGGAGGTCGCCGAGCGCGGCTACAACATGCTGCTCGGACAGTACGATCTGATGGACGACGTGATCCGCCACGTGGGCCAGTTCAAGGCCGATGTCGAGGGCCACGGCGGCACCTACGACCCGATGCAGGTGGCGGTGGCGCGCGCGGTGCATTTCGCCGATACCCAAGAGGAGCTGGAGGCGGCGCAGCTGCGGCGGTTTCAGGGACATCTGCGGATCAACAAGCTAGCCGAAAAGCCGGGCGACGACCGCGAGCGCTTCGCCCGCCACGACGAGCGCGAGGTGCGCCGGCTGTGCGACGACACCG
Source organism: Thiohalocapsa sp. (assembly GCA_050257895.1). Lineage (GTDB taxonomy): Bacteria > Pseudomonadota > Alphaproteobacteria > ATCC43930 > CGMCC-115725 > DATARH01. The sequence continues at coordinate 2,598 of JBLMXS010000051.1, read as the reverse complement.
CGATCTTCGGCACACCCGACCAGATCGCGCGGAAGCTCAAGGCGCTGCAGGCGGGCGGCGTCGAGTACGTCATCATCAATTTCGGCGGCTCTATCGCCAACATCCGACGTTTCGCGCGCGAGATCATGCCCGCCTTTGCCGGCGAGCCACGCATCGCCGCCGCCGCGAAATAGCGCCAGCTCCTCACGTCTGTGATGTCGAGCCTGGGCCCTGAGGGAGCCGGACTACTTCAACGAGGTCGGGAACCGCTCTAATAGCGCCGCAACAGGCCGACCAGGCGGCCCTGCACCTTGACGCGGTCGGGACCGAAGATGCGGGTCTCATAGGCCTTGTTGGCCGGTTCGAGAGCGATCGAGGCGCCACGCCGACGCAGCCGCTTCAGCGTCACCTCGACGTTGTCGATCAGGGCGACGACGATAGCGCCGTTCTCGGCGGTGTCGCAGCGCTGGATGATGACGGTGTCGCCGTCGAGGATGCCGGCCTCGATCATGCTGTCCCCGGCCACTTCCAGTGCGTAGTGCTCGCCGCGGCCGATCAGGCTGCCGGGGATCGCCACCGTGGTGTTCTGGTCGCGCAGCGCCTCGATCGGCGTGCCGGCGGCGATGCGGCCATAGAGCGGCAGGTCGACCGCCTCAGTGTCCGGCGCCACCGGCATGCCGGGCAGCGCGGCAGCAAAATCGCCGCGGATGACGGTCGGCGAGAAGCGGCCGCGCTCGCCGGCCGCGGCAGGACCGCGACCCCCGCCCGACGCCGCGCTCTCCTCCGGCAGCTTGACGACTTCGAGCGCGCGCGCCCGGTGCGGCAGGCGCCGAATGAAGCCGCGCTCCTCGAGCCCGCTTATCAGGCGGTGAATCCCCGATTTCGAGCGTAAGTTCAGCGCGTCCTTCATCTCGTCGAAGGACGGGGCCACGCCGGTGGCCGCCAGGCGCTGGTTGATGAACATCAGCAGCTCGTGCTGCTTCCTGGTCAACATGGCAGGCTCCCCGCCCGGAACAAATGCAAAACAACGCGTGCCGTTCTACTTTGGTTCGCCTGCCGCGTCAAGCGCCGCCCAAGCATGCTCTCGGCGGAGGCGCCGCGAGACCGCTTCCCAAGCGTTCATCGCCCTCATACGTTGCGCCACTCGCGAGGCGGGAGGGGGTGGCGTTGGATCCGGCGATGGCGGAGCGGGCGACTCCAGCGGTCCCGGCGGCGGTTCCGGCGGCGGTTCCGGTGCGGCGCCGCCGCCTGGTGCTGCTGGCCGCACTGATGGCGATCTTCATGCCGGCCGCCGAGAGCTCGATCGTCGCCACCGCGCTGCCGACGATCATCGGCGAGCTTGGCGGGTTCCAGCTGTTCAGCTGGGTCTTCGCAGTGCCGTTCCTGGCCATGGCGGTGACGATCCCGCTCTACGGCCGGCTGGCCGATCTCCACGGCCGCAAACGGGTGTTTTTCATCGGCACGACGATCTTTCTCGTCGGAACGACGTTGTGCGGCTTTGCCCGCAGCATGGAGTGGCTGATCGCCTTCCGCACATTGCAATACATTGGCGGCGGCGCGATTCAGACGATCGCGACAACGATCATCGGCGACATCTACACGCCCGCCGAGCGTGCCCGCATCCAGGGCGCGAGCTCGGCCGTCTGGGGGTTTGCCGCCATCGTCGGGCCGGCGCTCAGCGCCTTTCTCGTCGAGCATGTGCAATGGTCGGTGGTTTTCTGGGTCAATCTGCCGATCGGCGCGGTCAGCATCGCGATGTTCGCGCTGTTTCTCGACGAGCGGGTGGAGCGCCGCGAGCACCGCATCGATTATGGCGGCGCCGCGTTGCTGATCCTCGGTGTCGGCGCGCTGCTGCTGGCGCTGGTGCAGGCGACGCGGCTCGATCTCGGCGTGACGGCGGCGCTGGCGACGCTCGGGGCGGCGGCGCTCGGCCTCCTCCTGGTCTACGAACGGCGGGCAGCCGAGCCGGTCCTGCCGCTGCATCTGTGGCGGCAGCGGGTGCTCGCCCTGAGCAACGTCGCCGGGTTTGGCGCGGCGGCGACCTACATGGCTGTCAGCGCGCTGTTGCCGACCTATGTGCAGGGCGTCATGGGGCACAGCCCCCGCGTCGCCGGGCTCGTCGTTGGCGCCGGCTCGGTCAGCTGGATGTTCGCCTCGATCGCCGCCGGCCGCTTGATGATCCGCACCTCCTACCGGCTGACCGCAGCGATCGGCGGCGTCAATCTCGTGGTCGGCTGCGGCGTCCTCGCGACGCTTGCTCCTGACGCCGGCCCGGCGTGGCCGGCGATCGGCTCGCTGCTCCTCGGCATCGGCATGGGGTTCTGCAACACCACCTTCCTGGTGGCGATCCAGGGCGCCGCGGCGTTCGCCGAGCGCGGCGTCGCGACCGGGTCGCAGATGTTCATGCGGATGATCGGCATGTCGGTCGGGGCGGCGTTGTACGGCGCCATCCTCAATGCCGGCGTGCATCCCGGCAGCGACACCAGGGTCAATCAGCTGCTCGACATCGCGTCGCGCGTGCAGATCGATCCCGACCAGCTGGTGCGCCTCGCCGCCGCCGTCGCCGACGCGGCGCAGATCGCGTTCTGCGTCGCGCTGCTGGTCGCGGCGGCGACGCTG
>JBLMXS010000050.1:0-17152 GCA_050257895.1 Thiohalocapsa sp. | reverse complement strand
GCCCCTCACCCTGTCCCTCTCCCCGCAGGCGGGGAGAGGGACAGGGTGAGGGGCCGCCCGCCGCATGATCGATTTTCCGCAATTCGGCCATTGCCGCCGCGGCGACTTTCTGCTCGCCGATGGGGTCGATCACCTCAACCACGGCGGCTACGGAGCGACGCCGCGCGTCGTGCTGGAGGCGGCGCGCCAGTGGCAGGCGCGGATGGAGGCCGATCCGTCGACCTTTTTTCGCCGCGATCTCGGTCCTGCGCTGCGCCGGGCGGCCGACCGCGTCGCCGCATTTCTCGGCGGCCGGGGCGTTGACTGGGCCTTTGTCGAGAACGCGACGTCCGGGCTCAACGCGATCATTGCCTCGCTCAAGCTGCGGCCGCAGGACGAGATCCTCTGCCTGTCGCAGGTCTATGGCGCGGTCGGCAACGCCCTGCGCTACCGCGCCGATCGCGCCGGCGCCCGCATCGTCACGATAGAGGTGCCGGTGCCGTTCACCGATCCGGCGCCGCTGCTCGGCGCGATCGAGGCCGCGATCGGCCTCAGAACCCGCCTCGCCTGCTTCGACCACATAACCTCGGCCGGCGCGACGGTCTTGCCGATCGCCGAGATGGCGGCGATCTGCGGGGCGCATGGCATCGCGGTCATCGTCGACGGCGCCCATGCGCCGGGCCAGCTGGCGCTCGACGTGCCGGCGCTCGGCGTCGACTGGTATGTCGGCAACCTGCACAAATGGGCCTTCGCCGCCAAGGGCGCCGGCGTCATCTGGTGCCGCCCCGAGCGCGAGATGGAGACGCACCCGACCGCGATCTCGCATGCGCTTGGCCGCGGCTTTGCCGCCGAGTTCGATTACACCGGCACGCGCGACAACTCGGCCTGGCTGGCGGCGCCGCAGGCGCTCGACTACCTGGAGGGGCTGGATGCCGCCGCGGTGCGCGCCCATAACGCGGCGCTGGCCGGCGCCGCCGGGACGCTGCTGGCGGAGGCGTGGGGCAGCGAGCTGGCCGCCGGCCCGGGGTTCTGCGCGTCGATGGTATCCGTCAGGCTGCCCGGGGCAGCCGGCAGTCCGGAGGCAGCCGGCCGGCTGGCGCTGGAGCTGCGCGAGCGCCATCGCATCACGGCCGGCGTCACGCTGCTGGCCGGCGCCTTATGGATCCGCGTGTCGGCGCAGATCTACAACGAGATCGGCGATTACGCGCGTCTGGGCGAAATCGGCCGCGTGTTGAGGGCACGACATCCGCAGGATTGACCTGCTTCGGACGGTCCCCCGTGCCGGCTATGCCGAAACCGATCCGTACGGGGCTTCGGCATGCGGTCACACGCCGGCTTTGCCGGCGAGCAGCAGCGCCAGCGGCAGAATCGCGAGCAGCAAGGTCATGCCGATCGCGAGCACGCGCTCGCTGCGGTTCCACCTCTTCCAATCGTTGATCAGATCGCGCATCGAGTTGACCTTCGCGGCGGCCTGCAGCACGCGCGCCAAATCTTCCTTCACTGCACCGTCGTCGGCGTTGCGGGCAAACGCTACACCGGCGGTTACTTAGATAACGCCTGTCAGCCTTGTCCTATGCCGGCCGCTCGGCCATCATGCTCTCATAAACCCGGGGCAAATCGTCGCAGCCGCGGGTGCGCAACAACCAACGGGAGGGGGCCGTGCCGGCGTACGTGATGCTCGCGAATTGGACCGATCAGGGGGCGCGCCAAGTCAAGGAGTCGCCGAAGCGGCTCGATGCGGCAAAGAAGGCGCTGGTGGAAATGGGCGGCGAGTTCCGGTCGATCTACATGACGATGGGCGACTATGACCTGGTGATGATCTATGAGGCGCCCGACGACGCCGTCGCCGCCCGCTTCACGCTGCTCTTGGCGCAGATGGGCTCGGTGCGGACGCGGACGCTGAAGGCGTTCCCCGAGGCCGCCTATCGCGAGATCATCAACTCGCTTGGGTGAACTGGGGAGAGGCCGATGGCAGGAAAGACGCGGCGTCTGCGCGAGCTGATCGCGGGCGGAGAATTCCTCTACATGCCGTCGGCGGCGACGCCGCTCGAAGGCCGCCTCGCCGAGGCGAGCGGGACCCCGCTCGTCTATACCGGCGGCTATGTCAGCGGCGCCTCGCGCGTCATCACCGAGCCGCTCTTGACGATGGACGAGCAGGTGCAGATCGCCGGCGAGGTGGCGCGCGCCGTCACGGTGCCGCTGATTGCCGACGCCGGCGCCGGGTTCGGCGAGCCGCTGCATACGATGCGCACGGTGCGCGAGTTCGCGATGGCCGGCGTCGCGGGCATCCATATCGAGGACCAGCTCTACCCGAAGCGGGCGCATTACCATGGCTACCAAGTGCACGCGATTCCGCGCGAGGAATTCGTTGCCAAGATCAAGTATGCCTGCCTGCAGCGCGAAGAGACCGACCCCGATTTCGTCATCATCGCGCGCTCCGACACCTGCCGCGAATTCGGCCTCGACGAGGCGATCGGTCGCGTCAATGCTGCCGCCGAGGTCGGCGCCGACATGGGGCTCGTCTTCCCGCGCAATCACGAGGAGGCAGCCGCCGCGCCCGGCCTCGCCAAGGTGCCGCTCATCTGGGTGCAGAGCCGCGGCAATCGCGACGGGCGCCCGATCCTCGGGCTCGACGAGCTGCAGCGGATGGGCTATCGCGGCTGCATCGATGCGCAGATCCTGCTCGGCGTCGCCGTGCGCGCGATGCAGCAGGCCTTGCAGGAGATCATGCGGACCGGCAACTGCAACTCGGTCAGCGACGCCGAGTTCACGTCGCTGCGCAAGGAGATCGAGGACCTGATCGGACTCGACGCCTACTACCGGATCGAGGCCGCCACGGTCGAGCGCGACAGCCGGCCCGGCTGAGCGTGCCCTCCCCCCCTTTCAGGGTGCGACATTCTGTCCTATCTTCTGAAGCCTGAGGCGGCTGCTGCGACGGCGCATCGGGCGTCGTTCGGCCGCGCCCACGCTTCCGGAGGCAGCGATGAACGTCGAGACGATCCTGCGCCACAAGGGGAACTGGGTTGCGACGATCGGCCCGCGGGCGACCGTCACCGAGGCGGTCGAGATCCTGAACCGCGAGCGCATTGGGGCGCTTGTCGTCAGCGACGACGGCGGCGGCGTCGACGGCATCCTGTCGGAGCGCGACATCGTGATCGCCCTCGCAAGGCATGGCAGCGAGCTGCCGACCTGCACCGTCGAAGAGGTCATGAGCCGCGCCATCGTCACCTGCACGCCGGACGACAGCGCCGGCGAGCTGATGGCCGAGATGACGAGCCGCCGCATCCGCCATTTCCCCGTGATCGCGAATGGCCGCCTCTGCGGCATCGTCAGCATCGGCGATTTCGTCAAGAGCCGGCTCGACGAGATCGAGTTCGAAGCCAACTCGATGCGCTCCATGATCGCCGGCTCGTAGCGCCCGGCCTTGCGGCCGTCCCCGCCGCTGCGGCTCAATGCGCGGCAGCAACGCGGAGAGGGGCAATGAACCGGCTGCTGCAGGATTTGCGCATCGTCGAATTCTCGGCCTTTGTCGCGGCGCCGCTCGGGGGCATGACGATGGCGCAATTGGGCGCCGATGTGGTCCGCATCGACCCGATCGGCGGCGCCATCGATTACAACCGCTGGCCGGTGAACGCGAGCGGCGCCAGCCTCTACTGGGCCGGGCTCAACAAGGCGAAGCGCTCGGTGGCGTTGGCGCTCGACAAGCCGCGGGGGCGCGAGCTGGCGCAGGCGATTGCCGCCGCGCCCGGGCCCGGCGGCGGCCCGGGAGGCGGCATCGTCCTGACCAACCTGCCGCCGCGGGCCGGCCTCGACTACGCCAGCCTCAAGGCCAGGCGCGCCGACATCATCCTGCTGCGGCTGATCGGCAACCGCGACGGCAGCGCCGCCGTCGACTACACGGTCAACGCCGCCAGCGGGTTTCCGCTCGTCACCGGGCACAGCGGCACCGAGGCCGGCGCGCCGGTCAATCACGTCCTGCCGGCGTGGGACATCGCCGCCGGGCTCTATCTGGCGACCGCGCTGCTCGCCGCCGAGCGCCACCGCGCCCGCACCGGCGAAGGGCAAGAGATCGTCATTGCGCTGAGTGACGTCATGCTGGCGACGGTCGGGCATCTCGGCTACGTCGGCGACGTTCATGTCAACGGACGCGCCAGGCCGGCGATCGGCAACGACCTCTACGGGAGCTTCGGCCGCGACTTCGCCACCGCCGACGGGCGGCGGGTGATGATCATCGCGCTGACGCCGCGGCAATGGCGGGCGCTCGGCCGCGCCACCGGGCTCGCCGACAAGCTGGCGACGGTCGGACAGCTGCTGGAGGTCGATCTCGACACCGAAGCCGGCCGCTACATCGCGCGCGATATGATCGCGGCGTTGCTGGCGCCGTGGTGCGCGGCGCGGAGTCTGGCCGAGATCGAGGCCGCGTTCGCGGGCAGCGGCGTGTTGTGGGGGAAGTTCCAGGATTTTGTCGAGCTGGTGCGCGACGACCCCCGTTGTTCGCCGCAAAACCCACTCTTTGCCGAGGTCGAGCAGCCCGACATCGGCCGCTACCCGATGCCCGGCCTGCCGCTCGATTTTTCCGCCGCGCCGCGCCAGCCGACCCGTCCGGCGCCGCGCCTCGGCGAGCACACCGACGCGGTGCTGTCGCAGGTGCTCGGCCTCCCCGATGCCGAGATCGCCCGGCTGCACGATGCCGGCCTCGCCGCCGGCCCCGCAGACTCTAGCTGAAGCTGGAGGACCGCCGGCCCCCGTCTTGATCCTATGGGTCGGCTGCGCGCGGGAGGCCGGCGGTCCGCTTCGACCCAGGCGCCCGCGAGATTATTATACCGTTGAGAGCCTTCCACCCCTCCGTCCTGGCCGGGCTTGACCGGCCATCCATGTCCAGCGCCGATACGGCTTCGCGTGGATGCCCGGGTCAAGCCCGGGCATGACGAGTGAAGAGGGATGCTCGTCCGTATCACTCCGGCTCCGGGGGGGCCCGCCCTTCCTGCTCCAGGCGGATCTGGCGCAACAGGTCGCGGACGCCGCGGGCGGTGCGCAATTTGCGGCCGATATCGGGGGCGAGGCGCAGGTCGCCCTGCGCGTCGAGCCAGCCGGCCTCGGTGTCCGGCGGCAATTCGCGCATGACTTCGGCGAAGGCGCGGAAGATCGCCTCGACATCCTTGGCTTCGAGCCGCCGCTCCCGCCGCTGTCCTCCCGGCTGTCCTTCAGCCACGCCGCCGCTCCCGCTGCTGCGCGGGCCTCTGCCCGCCGCCCTCAGCGTATCAGAACAGCGCCAGCTGATCGCCTTTTTGCGGCGGCAGGCGGAAGCGGCTGCAATCGAGCATCTCGATCGAGCGGGCCGAGAAGCCGAGACGGCGGCAGGCACGGTCGAAGCGCGCCGCCAGCATCTCGGCATAGGGGCCGCCGCCCGTCATCCGCTTCGACCAGGCGGAATCGTAGATGCGGCCGCCATGGCACTGCGCCACTAGCGAGAGCACGTGCGCCGCCTTGTTCGGCGCATGCTGCTGGAGCCACTCCTTGAACAGCGCCTTCAGCTCGAGCGGCAGCCGCAGAAGCGTGTAGCCCGCGAATTGCGCGCCGGCCGCGCGCGCCTTTTCGAGAATGGCTTCCATCTCGCGGTCGTTTAGGGCCGGGATCATCGGTGCCGACAGCACCCCGGTCGGCACGCCGGCGGCGGCCAGCGCGGCGATTGTTTCGAGCCGGCGCTCCGGCGTCGCGGCGCGCGGTTCCATGACCCACGCCAACTCGCGCTCGAGGCTCGTCACCGAGACCGTGACGACGGCCAGCTTGTCTTTTGCCATGTCGGCGAGGATGTCGAGGTCGCGCTGGATCAGCGCCCCCTTGGTGACAATCGTAACCGGGTGCCGGAAGTCGCGCAGGGTTTCGAGGATCTGGCGGGTGATCCCGAGGCGGCGCTCGGCCGGCTGGTAGGGATCGGTGTTGCTGCCGAGCGCGATCGGCTTGCAGCTGTAGCCCTTTTTTCCGAGCTCGGCGCGCAGCAATGCCGCCGCCTGCGGCTTGTAGAAGATGCGGGTCTCGAAATCAAGGCCGGGCGACAGCCCGAGATAGGCGTGGCTCGGGCGCGCGTAGCAGTAGATGCAGCCGTGCTCGCAGCCGCGATAGGGATTGATCGAGCGGTCGAAGCCGATGTCGGGCGAGTCGTTGCGGGCGATGATCGATCGCGTGGCGTCGACGCTGAGCTTTGTTTCCAGGCGCGTCGCCGGCTCCTCCTCGGCGGCGCCCCAGCCGTCGTCGAAGGCGACCCGCTGCTCGCTCTCGAAGCGGCCGCTGTCGTTGCTGGCGGCGCCGCGTCCCTTGCGCGGCTGGAGCATGGCCGGCATATCCATGCCGCCGATTATGGGCGCTCGATGGGAACAATACAAGAACATATTTCGGTCGTCGTCCCGACCCTCGACGCGGCCGGCGAGCTGCCAACGCTGCTCGCGGCGCTGGCCGACGCGCCGGCGATCGCCGAGGTCATCGTCAGCGACGGCGGCTCGCGCGACGCCACCGCGGCGCTTGCGCGCAGTGCCGGCGCCCGGGTTATCGCAGCGCCGCGAGGGAGGGGGATGCAGCTCGCCGCCGGCGCCGCGGCGGCCACGGGGAAGTGGCTGCTGTTCCTGCACGCCGACAGCCGGCCCGTACCGGGGTGGCAGCTTGCCGTCGAAGGCTTCATTGCCGCTCCGGCAGCGGTTGCGCGCGCCGGATATTTCGCGCTGGCGCTCGATGACGAGAGTGCGGCGGCCCGCCGCCTCGAAGGCATTGTCGCTTGGCGCTGCCGGGTGCTCGCATTGCCCTATGGCGACCAGGGTCTGCTGATCTCCCGGGCGCTTTACGAGGCGGTCGGCGGCTATGCGGCGCTGCCGCTGATGGAGGATGTCGATCTGGTGCGCCGGCTCGGCCGGCGGCGCCTGGCGCCTCTCGACGCCGCGCTGCGCACGTCCTCCGGGCGATACCGCCGGGAGGGCTACCTGCGGCGCCCGGCGCGCAATCTGTTGTGCCTGTCGCTGTTTTTCGCCGGCGTGCCGGCCGCCCGCATCGCCCGCCTTTACGGCTGATGGCAGCGCCTCGGCGTCATCTCGTGCTGTTCGTGCGGCTGCCGCGATACGGCGTCGGCAAGCGCCGCCTGGCGCACGATGTCGGCGACGCCGCCGCGGTGCGTTTCGAGCGGACGATGCTGGACGTGCTGCTGCGCCGGCTCGGGCGCGACCGGCGCTGGCGGCTGCGCCTCGCGGTGACGCCGGACCGTGCGCAGCGGCATCGGTGGCCGAAGCGCTGGAGGGCGGGGGGCCAGGGACGGGGCGATCTCGGGGCGCGGATGCGGCGGGCGCTGGCGATGTGCTCGCCGGGCCCGGTGGTTCTGATCGGTGCCGACATCCCGGCGGTCAGGCCCGACCATATCGCTGCCGCATTCCGCCTGCTCGGGCGCTGCGATCTGGTGTTCGGGCCGGCCGAGGACGGCGGTTTCTGGCTGGTCGGCACGCGCCGCTGGCCGCTTCCGACGCCGCTGTTCGAGAGCGTCGGCTGGTCGCGGCCCGATACCCTCGCCGCGGTGTTGCGCCAGCTGCCGCCGCATGTCTCGGTCGGCCTCGCGGCCCGCCTCGCCGATGTCGATGATGGCCCCTCCTACCGTCGCCTGATGCCGCGGCGCGGGTTCTGAAACCGAAACTCTGGAGCACGTCGAAGCAACTGGATCGTCATTCCGGCGCAAGCGGAATTCCAGGGCAGCCGCACTCCCACTGGCCCGGGCACCTCCGCTTTCGCGGGGTGGCGAAGGTGATTGGATGCCGCGCTAACCCTTCAGGTGCTCCTGCAGGCGCGGCATCAGCTCGACGAAATTGCACGGGCGGAAGCGGTTGTCGAGCTGGTGGACGAGGATGTCCTGCCAGGCGTCGCGGCAGGCGCTCGGCGAGCCGGGCAGCGCGAACAAATAGGTGCCGCCGGCGACCCCGGCGGTGGCGCGGCTCTGGATCGTCGAGGTGCCGATCTTGGCGTAGCTAAGCCAGCGGAACAGCTCGCCAAACCCGGAAATTTCCTTCTCGTAGACGCTGTGGAAAGCTTCCGGCGTCACGTCGCGGCCGGTGACGCCGGTGCCGCCGGTAGCGATCACGACGTCGATCTCGGGGTTGGCGATCCACGCCTGCAGCTGCGCCGTGATCGCGGCGAAATCGTCGCGCACAATGGTGCGGGCGGTGACCTTGTGCCCCGCCGTCTCGATCATCTCGGCGAGCGTGTTGCCGGAGCGGTCGTCGGCGGCGGTGCGGGTATCCGATACCGTCAGCAGGGCGATGTTGACCGGCAGAAAGGGGCGGGTTTCGTCGAGGCGGCCTGGCATGGCGGCTCCCTTCAGCTGGCGTGCTGCAATCACAGATAATCCGCGTGGCGCCGCACCGCCAGGGATGCCCGACCGCAGAATGCTACGGCTTCTCGACGGTCATGAACGGGATCGGGGCGCTGCCGTAGATCGCCGCCGGCAGTTTTCCGTCCCAGCGCTCGGCCTTGCGCAGCCCGACAAGGTCAGGGTTGGCCTTGAGCGCCTCGGCCTGGGCGTGGATCGCGGCGGCCTGCGCCTCGCCTTGCACCTGGATCGCCTTTGCCTCGGCCGCCGCCTGCAGGATGCGCGCGTCGGCGTCGCCGGCGGCGCGGGCGCGCACCGCGTTGGCGTCGCCCTCCGCCTTGATCTTGGCGGTCTCGGCCGATTTCATGGCCTGCTGCCGCTGGTATTCGACCGCCTCGATATTGGCCTTCTGCACCGCCGCATTGTTGACCGCCTGGCGGAACGCCTGGGTGTATTGCATGTCGGTCAGCTGGAAGTCGGTGATCTCGATGCCGAGCGGCTTGGTGTCGTGGAGCAGCGTCGCCTTGATGGCATCCCGCAATTCGCCGCGCTTTTCCGCCACCGACTGCACGTTCACCTGGCCCAGCGCCGCCTTCAGCCGGTCGATCGTCATCGCCATCAACCGCGCCTCGAAATCGCGATTGTTCGTGTAGACATACGCCACCTGATCGGCCGGGATGCGGTAGAAGACGGTGAACAGGATGTCCACTTCCTGATTGTCGACCGTGTAGGTGTTGACCGCCTTGTCGGGATGCAGGTCTTGGATGTCGGTGCGGTAGGCGTAGACCGCATTGACCAGCGGGATTTTGAAATGCAGGCCGGGTCCGGCGACATAGTCGAGCCGGCCAAAGCGGGTCACCACCGCCATCTGGTTCTGCCCGACCGTGAAATAGGTCATCAGGAAGAACGCCACGACGATGGCGGTGCCGACGGCGAGCGCAAAAGTTCGGAGGTTGGGCTGCATCGTTTCACGGTTCGTCTGCCGTTATCCGACCGCAACTTATCTTAAAGTAGGTTAATCTCCTATTACGGTAGGACGTCGCCTTCCAGGCGCGCCCGCAAGGCCAAGAGGTCGCGCCAGGCCTCGCGCTTGCGTTCGGGGGTGCGCAACAGGAAGGCCGGGTGGAACATCGGCAGCGTCGGCACCGGCAGCTCCAGCCCGGGCACCGCCAGCTCGAACCAGCGGCCGCGCAGGCGGGTGATCCCTTCGCCGGTCGGCAGCAGTGCCGTGGCTGCGGTGCCGCCGGCCAGCACCAGCGCCGCCGGCCGCGCCAGCGCGATATGGCGCAGCACGAACGGCAGACAGGCGGCGATCTCGGCGCTGGTCGGCTTGCGGTTGCCGGGTGGCCGCCAGTAGATGACGTTGGTGATCTGCACGCGGGTGCGGTCGAGGCCGATCGCCGCCAGCATGCGGTCGAGAAGCTGGCCGGCGCGGCCGACAAAGGGTTTGCCCTGGCGGTCCTCCTCGGCCCCCGGCGCCTCTCCGACGATCATCACCGGCGCCGCCGGGTTCCCGTCCATGAACACCGTATTAGTGGCGGTGCGCTTCAGACCGCAGCCGTCGAACGCCATGACAAGCGCCGCCAAGGCCGCGATGCTGTCGGCGGTGGCGGCCAGCTCGCGCGCCGATTGCGCCACCTCGGCCAGCGACTCGGCCAGCGTCTGCGGCGGCCGGACCACGACTCGGGCTCCCTCCCCCTTGATAGGGGAGACCAGCGGTGGGCGTGATCGCTCCGCCGGGGCGTCGGCGTCGGGAAACGCGGCGGTTCCACCCCCTCCCAACCCTCCCCCATCAAGGGGGAAGGCCCGCGGACGCGTTTGCGCTCCAGCGTAACCATGCGCCGGCGGCGTCAGCCGGTCGAGCGCGACCTCGCCGATCGCCTCGTCGGCGCCCATCGCGATCTGCCATTCGAGGAGCGCCCGCACCGCCGCCGGCCCGCTCTCGCTTGCGTTCATCGCCGGTAGATTACCATGCCACAGCGACGCATACTTGGGCGTTCACGCGACCGAACCAGAAATTGACCGCGGCCACAGCTCCGGTTTCGGCGCAGGGAGGAAACGAATGAAACGTCGCGCGTTGCTGCTGGGTGCGGCGGTGCTCGCTTGGCCAGCGTCTTTGCGCGCGCAGCAGAAAACGATGCCGGTGATCGGCTTCCTTAGCCCCGCCTCGCCCGGTCCATTTGAGCCGATTCTGGCTGCGTTCCGCCAGGGCCTGGTCGAAAGCGGGTACGTCGAGGGGACGAACGTGGCGTTCGAATACCGATGGGCGGAAGGGCGTTATGATCGGCTGCCCGCATTGGCCGCCGACCTCGTCGACCGCAAGGTCGATTTAATCGTCACGATCGTCGGCCTCCCTCCGGCAATGGCGGCGAAAAACGCAACCTCAACGATCCCGATCCTCTTCGCCACCCTCGGCGACCCGGTCGGGGCCGGCCTTGTTGCCAGTCTCGCCCGGCCAACCGGCAATGTCACCGGCGTCAGCAACGTCACCACCGAACTGATGCCCAAGCTGCTCGAGTTGCTTTCAGAGCTGGTTCCTCGGGCCAGGATTATCGCCCTGCTTATCAACCCGAACAACACGGCTCACGGCGACCTCGCAAAACAGGCTCAGGAAGCAGCGCGCAGCAAGGGAGTGCGTCTTGCTGTACTGAAGGCAGGCGTTGAAAGTGAGATCGACACCGCTTTCGCCTCATTACTTCAGTTGCAAGCCGGTGCGCTTATAATCGGCGCCGATCCGTTATTCTTGGCCTGGCGCGACCGGCTCGTAGCGCTGGCATTACGCCATTCCGTTCCAGCGATCTACTGGCGGCGTGAACTCGCCGCCTCCGGTGGCCTAATCAGCTATGGCCCAAGTTTTCCAGCCTTATATCGCTCAGCCGGCATCTACGCGGGGAAGATCCTCAACGGCGTCAAACCCGCCGATCTGCCGGTCGAGCAGCCGACCAAATTCGAGCTGGTTATCAACCTCAAGACCGCGAAAACGCTCGGCCTGACGGTGCCGCAATCGCTGCTTGCCCGCGCTGACGAGGTGATCGAGTAAGCACTCGTCACCCTCCCGTTTTCGCGGCGATCCTCTATAATCCGGCGGCATTGCGCGATAGAGGTGGCTTGTGGCGGACGTCGAACGCGAGCGGATGGAATACGACGTCGTCATTGTCGGGGCCGGACCCTCCGGCCTCGCGGCGGCGATCCGCCTGAAGCAGCTCGCGGCCGCTGCCGGGCAGGAAATATCGGTCTGCGTCATCGAGAAGGGCTCGGAGGTCGGGGCCCATATCCTGTCCGGCGCGGTGTTCGAGCCGCGCGCGCTCGACGAGCTGATCCCGGACTGGGCTGACAAGGGGGCGCCCCTCAACACGCCGGCCGTCGAGGACCGCTTCCTTTATCTGACAGAGACGCGGGCGGTGCGGCTGCCGACGCCGCCGCAGATGCACAACCGCGGCAATTACATCATCAGCCTCGGCAATCTCTGCCGCTGGCTCGCCTTGCAGGCCGAGGAGCTGGGGGTCGAGATCTATCCCGGGTTCGCCGGTGCCGAGGTGCTGTACGACGAAGGCGGCCGCGTCCGCGGCGTCGCCACCGGTGACATGGGGATCGGCAAGGACGGCGAGCCGACCGAGCGCTACACGCCGGGGGTCGAGCTGGTCGCCCGCGAGACCCTGTTCGCCGAAGGCTGCCGCGGCTCGCTCAGCAAGCGGCTGATCGAGCGCTTCCACCTGCGAGACGGCCACGACCCGCAGACCTATGCGCTCGGCGTCAAGGAATTGTGGGAGGTGCCGGCCGAGCAGCACCAGCCCGGCCTCGTCGTCCACACGATCGGCTGGCCGCTCGACAATGCGACCTACGGCGGGTCGTTCCTCTACCATCTCGAAGAGCGTCAGGTCGCGGTCGGCTTTGTCGTCGGGCTCGACTACCGGAACCCGTTTCTCAGCCCGTTCGAGGAATTCCAGCGCTTCAAGACGCACCCTGCCATCCGCGATTTCTTTGCCGGCGGCCGCCGCATCGCCTATGGCGCGCGCGCCCTCAACGAGGGCGGTTTCCAGTCGATCCCGCGGCTCGACTTCCCCGGCGGGGCGCTGGTCGGCGACGCCGCCGGGTTTGTCAACGTGCCGAAGATCAAGGGCAACCATACCGCGATGAAATCCGGCATGGTGGCGGCCGAGACGATCTTCGCTCGCCTTAATGGCGATGCCGGCGCCTCGGTCGGCGCCGCCGTGCAGCGCAGCTGGGTGTGGGACGAGCTGTACCGCGTGCGCAACATCCGCCCGGCCTTCCGCCTCGGCCTCTGGGGCGGCTTGGTCTATTCGGCGTTCGATACTTTGGTGCTGCGCGGTCGCGCGCCATGGACCTTCCACCACCACGCCGACCACACGACTCTGACCCCGGCGAGCCAGGCCCCGCGCATCGACTACCCGCGGCCCGACGGCAAGCTCACCTTCGACCGGTTGTCGTCGGTGTTCATCTCGAACACCAATCACGAGGAGGACCAGCCGCCGCACCTGAAGCTGCGAGACCCGGCGAAGGCGATCGCGATCAATTATCGCCTCTACGACTCGCCGGAACAGCGCTATTGTCCGGCCGGCGTCTACGAGATCGTCGACGATGCCGGGTCGGGGGCCGGGGCCGGCCGCAAGCGGCTGCAGATCAACGCGCAGAACTGCGTCCACTGCAAGACCTGCGACATCAAGGACCCGGAGCAGAATATCGATTGGGTGGTGCCCGAGGGAGGCGGCGGGCCAAACTATCCGAACATGTAGCCTCAATACGCTGGGTTGGGCTTGGCGTCGTCAGGGTGGGTGCGGAAGAGCGCAATGGCAAAGTTGCAATACAAAGGGTTCTCGATCATCGCCAGCTTGGTGTTGCTGGCCGGGCTCTGCGGCCCCTGCAGCACGAAGCTGCGGGCCGAGACGGCGACGCCGGCTCCGGCTGCGGTCCCGGCGGCCAGCGCGGCGCTGCCGCAGCCCGGCTCCGACCATCTGCTCGGCGACTATCTCGCCGGCCGGCATGCCCAGCAATTGCGCGACTTCCAGCTGGCCTCGCAGTGGTTCGAAAAGGCGATCGCGCTCGATCCCGATGCGCCCGAGCTGATCAGCCGCAGCTTTCTGATGGAGGTCTGCACCGGCCATTTCGACCGCGCGATGGCGCTGGCAACGCGCGAATTGAAGCTCGACCCGAGCGATGCCGTAGCGCAGCTCGTGCTGGTGGTCGACCGGCTGAAGGCAGGCGATGCCGCCGGCGCCTTGCAGCATGCCGCGGCACTGCCGTCGGATGGGCTGCACCGCTTCATCGGGCCGTTCGCGTTGGCGTGGACGCGGATGGCGGCGCACGACCTGGCCGGCGCCGACACGGCGCTGCAAGGCCTCGACAAATTCCCCGGCTTCCAGCCGCTCAAGGTATTTCAGCTCGGCCTGCTTTACGATTATGCCGGCAAGCCGGAGCAGGCGCGCCAGTATTTCGACAAGGCGCTGAGCTCGAGCCCGCAGCTCAACTGGCGGCTGACCGACGCGATCGCCAATTTCGACGAGCGTCACGGCCGCTCCGCGCAGGCGAAGGAGCTGTACCAGCGCTTCATCCACCAGAACAGCGGCAGCGATCTCGCCGTCTCGGTGCAGATGGCGCGGCCGCCGGGGCCGCCGCAGCCGACGATCCGCACCCCGGTCGACGGGCTGGCCGAGGCGATGTTCGATCTCGCCAGCGTCCTCAACCAGGTCGAGACGGTCGACCTGGCACTGCTCTACGACCGCTTCGCGCTGGCGCTGCGGCCGCAATTCCCGCTGGCGCAGCTGCTGCTCTCCGATGTGCTGAGCGCGCAGAACAAGCCGGACGAAAGCCTCGCGGTGCTCGCCGAGATCGCACCCGGAACGCCCTATTACTGGTCGGCGCAATTACGCGGTGCGATCAACCTCGACACGCTCGACCGCAGCGACGAGGCGATTGCCAAATTGCGCGAGATGTCCTCGCAGCACCCGGAGCTGATCGGCGCCGCGGTGCAGCTCGGCGACATCCTGCGCAACAAGAAGCGCTACAGCGAGGCGGTCGCCGCCTACGACGAGGCGATCACCCAGGCCGCCGCGCAGCATCTGCCCGACCGCTGGGCGCTGTTTTACGACCGCGGCGTCGCGCTCGAGCGCTCGGGCCAGTGGTCGCGCGCCGAGAAGGATCTGGAGCACGCACTGCAGCTGAAGCCGGACCAGCCGCTGATCCTCAACTATCTCGGCTATTCCTGGATCGATCGCGGCGAGAATCTCGAAAAGGGCCTCAAGATGATCGAGAAGGCGGTCGAGCTGAAGCCCGACGACGGCTATATCGTCGACAGCCTGGGCTGGGCGCATTACCGGATGCGGGATTACGCCGGCGCCGTGAAGTACCTCGAAAAGGCGACCGAGCTGGTCCCCGAGGATCCGACGATCAACGATCACCTGGGCGACGCCTATTGGCAGACCGGGCGGCTCGTCGAGGCGCGCTACCAGTGGCGCCGCGCGCTGCAGTTCGGGCCGCAGGAAGACGAGATCAAGCCGATCGAGGCGAAGCTCGAGCGCGGCCTGGCCCAGCCGGCCGCCGGACCGCCCGCCGGCTCGTCGAAAGGCGGCTGACGCCGCGATGGCGGTGCCGCCGCCGGACGGCGCCGTCAGCCTCTTCGCGCCGGCCAAGGTGAATCTGTATCTGCACGTCACCGGCCGGCGGCCGGACGGCTACCACCTGCTCGATAGTCTCGTCGCGTTTGCCGATATCGGCGACCGCGTGACCGCGGCCCCGGCCACTTCGCTGTCGCTGACGCTGGGCGGCCCGGAGCCGGGCGCGCTGGCGGGGCTCGGTGACGACAATCTGGTGCTGCGCGCGGCCCGCCTGCTCGCTGCGGCGGCGGGCCTGCGGGGATCGCGGGGCGCGCCGTTCGGTGCGGCGCTGCATCTCGACAAGAGATTGCCGTCCGCGTCCGGGATCGGCGGCGGGTCGAGCGATGCGGCGGCGACGCTGCGCCTGCTCAACCGGCTGTGGCGCGAGCCGCTCGACGCCGAGGCGCTGCTGGCGCTGGCGCTGCGGCTGGGCGCTGACACGCCAGCGTGCCTCGCGGCGGCGCCGGTGTGGGTCGGCGGCATCGGCGAGCGGCTCGACCCGGCCCCCGGTTTGCCGGATGCCGGCATCGTCCTCGCCAACCCCCGCGGCCTGCTCTCGACGCCGGCCGTATTCGCCGCCCGGCAAGGCGGGTTCGCCGCCGCCGCCCGCTTTGCCGCGATGCCGGCGACAGCCGCGGCCTTGGCGGCGATGCTCGGCGATCGGCGCAATGATCTCACCGCCGCCGCGGTCTCGCTGGTGCCCGATATCGGCGTGGTCCTCGATGCGCTCGCGCGGCTGCCGGGGGCGCTGCTGGCGCGCATGAGCGGCAGCGGCGCCACCTGTTTCGCGCTGTTCGCCGACCGCGCGGCGGCGCTGGCAGCGGTGCGGCAGCTGATTGCCGAGGGGAAGGATTGGTGGATCGCCGCCGGCGCGCTGCTGACGGCGCCGCCGGCGATCGAACCCGCCGAGCGGTGGCCGCCGGCCGTCGGCGATCAGCCTGACGGCTGATTGACGGGCCGTTTCGGCATCAGGACGGAGCGATTGTCGTTGCGCCGCGGCGCCGCGGCGGCCGGCGTCGCAGCCATGGGCGCCTTGGCCGCAGCGCCGCTCTGCTCGATCGCAGCAAGCGCCGCCGCCGCCATCACCGCCTTCGCCTTCTCCGGCCCGGGGAGCGGGGCAAACAGTTCGCGGGCGCGGCCCTCGGCTTCCTGGTCGCCGCCGCGCGCGGCGGCACGGTACCAGGCATAGGCATCCGGCAGCGAGGCGGCGACGCCCTCGCCGGTCTCATAGAGGATCGCGAGGTTGATCATCGCCGCCGTGAGGCCTTGCATCGCAGCGTTGCGGTACCAGCCGGCGGCGGCCGCCATATCCTGCGGCACGCCGTGCCCGGCGGCCTGCGCGATCGCCAGGTTGTACTGGGCCGGTGCGTAATTCTGCTCCGCCGCCCGGCGGTACCACGATGCGGCCGCGGCAGGATCCGGCGCGACGCCGCGTCCCTCCTCGTACAGCACCGCGAGATCGAACTGCGCGACCGCGTTGCCGGCCTTCGCCGCCTGGCGCAGCCAATCGGCCGCGGCGGCAAAATCCTGCGCGACGCCGCTTCCGGTGGAATAGAGGATCGCGAGGTTGAATTGCGCGGCGGGATCCCCTTCCTTCGCCCGCTGCCGGTAATAGGCCGCCTGTTCGGACGGGGTCCCGGACGGGTTGCCGGCGGGCTTCTCGGCGGGTTCTTCGGCGGACGTGTCCGCTGGGGGCGGCGGCTGGCGCTCGCTCTCCTCCGCCGCGAGCGCAATCGTCGGGCGCACCGGCGCCGCCGGTGCCGGAGCGCCGGTCAGGCCGGCGAGACGCTCGCCGCCCTGGTAGGCAAAAACCGCCACTGCGCCCATCGTCGCCGCCGCCGCGGCGAGGCGCAGCAACTGGCGCAGCTTCGAGCTGAGCAGACGCGCGCGCCGTCCGACGCGGCCAAAGAGCGGTACGGTCGCCGGGCGCGACGGCTTGCGCTCCGCGGCCCCGGTCGGGGGCGCTGCGATGCCGGCCGGCGCCGGCAACGCGCCAGCGAAGCTGCCTTCCGACGGCGCGTCGGGGAGGTGGACCGGGTCGGGCGCCGCATCAGGCCGCAGCGGCGGCTCCGCGACCGCCGACGGGTCACTGAAACCGACCCAGGCGACATTGCGCCATGCGGCGGGGCCGCGGCGACCGGCTGCGGCGGGATTTCGAGCGGCTACAGGCTCGCCGGGGGAAGGCGGCGTCTGAGGCATCAGAGCGTAGGTTGCGACCGTGGGG
>JBLMXS010000049.1:0-5235 GCA_050257895.1 Thiohalocapsa sp. | reverse complement strand
GGGCGAAATATGAGGCCGTGCTGTAACCCCATGATGTACCGGGAATCTCCAAGGGGTAAAAAGTTGTAACAGATTAACTAATGTTGAATCCGCTCCGTGAACGCAGCCCCCTTTGTAAATGGCGGCCGGCCTACCGACGCGCAGTTTGCCGCCGACGGCAACGGTGCTAGCTTCCGCCCGCCGCTGCGGCAGGGACATTGGAGAGAGCAAGATGGCCGTCGTCGAGACCGAAGAACACGGGCAGGTGCTGGTCGTGCGGATGAACCGGCCGGAGCGGCTCAACGCGCTGAGCCAGGAGATGCGTACCCGGCTGGCGGAGACGTGGACCGAGTTTCGCAAGAGCGACCGCTTCGAGGTGGCGATTTTCACCGGCACGGGCCGCGGCTTCTGCGCCGGCGAAGACATGAAGGAGTCGCTCGCGGCAGGGCAGCCCGGCGGCAAGCGGCCGGCCATCGAGGACCCGTTCATGAACGGCGCGCTGGAAAAGCCGGTGATCGCGGCAGTCAACGGCTTTGCAATGGGGGGCGGCTTCATGCTGGTCGAGCGGACCGATCTGCGCGTCGCGGTCAAGGGGGCGGTGTTCGAGGTGTCGGAGGCAAAGCGCTGGCTGCTCGGCGGCTACAACCACGGCCACGTTGCCAACCTGCCATACCCGATCGCGATGGAGATGGCGCTCGGCTTCCGCTTCACCGCAGAGCGGTTCTACGAGATCGGGTTTTTGAACCGGCTCGTCGAGCCCGACGAGCTGATCCCGAGCGCGCTGACGATGGCCGAGCATCTCTTGACCCTGCCGCCAGCCTCGCGCGTCAACACCGTGCATATGATGCGGCAGATGCGGCCGATGCCGACCTCGGAGCAGCAGCGTCTGGCGGCCGAGCTGCACGAGATCGGCGCCAAAAGCGATCTCATCGAGTCGCGTGCCGCCTTCGCCGAAAAGCGTCGCCCGAACTGGAAGGGGTGGGACAACCCCGAGGACCGCTACCGCCTGCCGACCCTGGACGCCGGCGAGGAGTAGATCCCGCTCGGCCTTCCCTATCGCAGCGCCGGAGCTACAGCGCCGCGATAAACGCGTCGATTGTCTGCTCGATCGGGCGGCGCAGGATCGTCTCGTTGACAAAGAGCCGGAAACTCCGCCGGGGCAATCCCGGTATAGACCGATTGGAGCAGCAGCCGGGCGCCGTCGAGGTGCAATCCGATGCCGCGCTCGCGGGCGTAATCGCAGATCCGGCGCAATTCGGAAAAATCGCAGGCTTCGCCGGCGGCGCGCCGCACCGGCGTCTCGATCGAGATGGCGCCGACCGGGACCGCGACGCGGGCCCCCGACGGCCCGGCAATCGCCGCCATTGCCTCCGCCAGCGTGAAACTGGCCCGCCCGGGCGCGAGCGGCAGCAAATTCAGCCCGCTGAGCTGCTGCGCGCAGTCGCCCTCGTCATTATAGAGGTGGCTCTCGGCCTGCACGAGCACGCGGCGGCCGCTCTGGCAGCCCTGCCGCGCCAGCCGGCGCAGGGCAAGGTGGTTAGCCAGCGTGCCGCTCGGCACGAAGACCGCGGTCTCCTTTCCCAACAACGCTGCCATCCGCGCTTCGAGCGCGGCGACGACACCGCCCTGTGAGTACTCGTCGGCCGCGATGCCGCGGCTTTCCGCCAGGCTGTGCAGCAACCCGGCATACGCCGCCGGCGACAGCGCCAACCCGTCGGAGCGGAACTGAACCAGCCGATCCTCATCTGCCATTCGCTAAACCCTTTGCCGCGCAACGAACGCGACGGCGCATGCTTCGCGACCATTTCGCTCGCGGCCAACTCGACGAACGGCTTTAATGTATTCCAGCAGAATGCCGCCACGGGGGGGAATGTGATCATGCCTGCTGACATCTCGGACGAGGCCCTCGATTTCCTGCTGGCCCGCGCCGGGCTGGACCTGACCGCGGCGCAGAAGGCCGAGCTGAAAACCGTCTATGGCGGGATCGCCGAAATGGCGCGCCGCGTGCGGCAGCCGCGCGGACCGATGGCCGAGCTGGCGCACGTCTACAATTTCGCCGCCAGGGATATCGGGGAGGGCGGCCGATGAGCGGCGCCATCCCGACGATCGCCGAGGCGGCCCGGCTGATTGCCGCGCACCAGCTGTCGCCGGTCGAGCTGACGCAGGCTTGCCTCAACCGCGTGCAGGCGCTCGACGGGGAGCTGCACGCCTTTGTACATCTCACCGAAGAGCGGGCGCTGGCCGAGGCGCGTGCCGCCGAAGCGGCGATCATGGCTGGGGCGCCGCGCAGCCCGCTGCACGGTATCCCGATCGGCCTCAAGGACATCGTCGATACCAAGGGCATCCCGACAACCTGCGGCTCCAAGATCCTCCAGGACAACATACCCGAGGCCGACGCTACCTGCGCCGAGCGGCTCGCGGCCGCCGGGACCGTGCTGATCGGCAAAACCACGACGCATGAATTTGCCGATGGCGGGCCGAGTTTCGACCTGCCGCATCCGCCGGCGCGCAACCCGTGGAACAGCGACCATTTCACCGCCGGCAGCAGCAGCGGCACCGGCGCGGGGGTCGCTGCCGGGCTGATCCTCGGCGGCATCGGCACCGATACCGGCGGCTCGATCCGCGGGCCGGCGGCGCTTTGCGGCATCGCCGGCATCAAGCCGACCTACGGACTCGTCAGCCGCGCCGGCGTCGCCCCCGCCGCGTTCAGCCTCGACCATATCGGCCCGATGGCGTGGACCGCGGAGGATTGCGCGCTGCTGCTGCAGGCGCTGGCCGGTCACGACCCGCGCGATCCGGCCAGCGCAGACCGCCCGGTGCCGGATTACGCCGCGGCTCTCGGCAGCGGTGTCACGGGCCTGCGGATCGGGGTCATCCACCATTTCCACGAGGTCGACTACAAGGTCAGCGACGGGGTGCGGCGCGGCATCGACGGCGCGATCGCGACATTGCGCGGGCTCGGCGCGGAGATCCGCGAGGTCAACCTGTCGCCGCTGCAGGATTGGGGAGCCTGCGGCTCCTTGATCTCGATCACCGAGCGCGCCGCCGCCTATGAGGAATGGGGGCGGACCCGGCTCGGCGATTTCAGCGAACGGGTGCAGCGGCGGCTGATGCTCGGCGCGCTGGTGTCGGGGGTCGATTATGTTCAGGCGGTGCGGCGCCGGCGCGAGTTGCGGGGCGAGCTGCAGGCGGCGATGGCCAATCTCGATGTCGTGCTGACCGCGTCGCAGACCGCCGAGGCGCCGAAGATCGACGCCGTGCCGGCCTGGGACAGCTTTGCCGCGCCAAGCTTTACAATGCCGTTCAACGTCGCCGGCTATCCGGCGATCACGGTGTGCGCCGGGTTTGGCGAGGGCGGTTTGCCGGTGGCGATACAGCTGGTCGGCAAGCCGTTCCAGGAGGCGACGGTGTTGCGGGTCGCGGACGCCTTCGAGAAGGCGACGTCGTTCCGCAACACGCGGCCGGCGATGTGCGACGGCTGAGCGCGCGATGAGGCGGACAGCGCTGATCACCGGCGTCAGCGGCCAGGACGGCGCCTATCTCGCGCAATTCCTGCTGCAGCAGGGATACCGCGTCGTCGGCGCCCGCCGCCGCTCGGCAAGCGGGACGCTGCCGCGGCTCGAGGAGCTCGGCATTGCCCGCGACATCGACTTTGTCGATCTCGACCTCGCCGAGATCACCAACATTCTTCGCACGCTGGACAAGGTCAAACCCGACGAGATCTACAATCTGGCCGCGCAGAGCTTTGTCGCACTGTCGTTCGAGCAGCCGATCTATACCGCCGACATCGGTGGGCTGGGCCCGCTGCGCCTGTTGGAGGCGGTGCGCCAGGTGATGCCGGCCGCGCGCTTCTACCAGGCCTCGACCTCCGAGATGTTCGGCAAGGTAACCCAGGCGCCGCAGGACGAGACGACGCCGTTCCATCCCCGCAGCCCGTACGGTTTCGCCAAGCTGATGGGGCATTGGGCAACCGTCAATTACCGCGACAGCTACGGGCTGCGCGCCGCCTGCGGCATCATGTTCAATCATGAATCGCCGCTGCGGGGGCGCGAATTCGTCACCCGCAAAATCACCCTGTCGCTGGCGCGCATCCGCCACGGCGATCTTGACGCGCTCGACCTAGGCAACCTCGACGCGGCCCGCGATTGGGGCTTTGCCGGCGATTACGTCAAGGCGATGTGGCTGATGCTGCAACAGGAGGCGCCGCAGGATTTCGTGCTGGCGAGCGGTGAGACGCGCACCGTGCGCGCCTTTGTCGAAGCGGCCGCCTTGCGGCTCGGTTTCGATCTCGACTGGGTCGGCGCCGGTCGTGACGAGCGGGCGCTCGACAGGCGCAGCGGCAAGACGATCGTGCGCATCGAGCCGCAGCTCTATCGCCCCGCCGAAGTCGACGCATTGATCGGCAACCCGAGCCGCGCCGAGGAGCTGCTCGGCTGGCGGCGCACGGTCGGGTTCGACGCGCTGGTGACGATGATGGCGGAGGCGGACGAGCGCCGGGTGCGGGACAACACGCTGCAGGTCTGAGCGCAGTTACCTGAGCGCAGTTGCATTGTCGGCATGTGGCCGTGGGTGCCCGTGGGGGGCGGGATTGGGGGCTTGGCGGCGACCTACTCTTCCACGTCTTGGGACGCAGTACCATTGGCGCGGAGGGTTTTCACGGCCGAGTTCGGGATGGGATCGGGTGTTTTGCCCCTCGCTATGGCCACCAGGCTTTCTCGGGGGCAGATGACGCCAGGCGCGGATGTCGGAACCGTTTCGGTTCTGCCGTGTCTGGCGCATCTGCCGGTTTCGGGGAAGCGAGTTGTGTGGGTGTCTTCTGGGAGTGTTTGCCGCTTTGCCTGATCACTGGTCATTCCTGATCACTGGTCATGATGATCTGGCATGGGCCCCGGCTTTTGCCGGGGCACAATTCGAGCAGACGACTTGGCAAGTGCCAAGTGGTGCTCTCATGGTGCTTGCCGCTGGGTGCGGCGGGCTGGGAAGCCGCTCGAGCGATTAGTACCGCTTGGCTGCGCAGGTTGCCCTGCTTCCACCTGCGGCCTATCGACGTGGTGGTCTACCACGGCTCTCGGCGAGACCTGGTTTTGAAGGGGGTTTCCCGCTTAGATGCGTTCAGCGGTTATCCCGTCCGCACTTAGCTACCCGGCGGTGCGGCTGGCGCCACAACCGGTACACCAGAGGTGCGTCCCTCCCGGTCCTCTCGTACTAGGGA
This sequence comes from Thiohalocapsa sp., assembly GCA_050257895.1. Classification (GTDB taxonomy): domain Bacteria; phylum Pseudomonadota; class Alphaproteobacteria; order ATCC43930; family CGMCC-115725; genus DATARH01. Next base: position 44 of record JBLMXS010000049.1, on the reverse strand, counting down.
GAGCGCTTCGCAAGTCTCGAACACCCACGGCAGATAGGGACCGA
>JBLMXS010000048.1:0-12112 GCA_050257895.1 Thiohalocapsa sp. | reverse complement strand
GGTGTCGACGATGATCTTGCGGCCGGTCAGCCCGCAATCGCCGTCCGGACCGCCGATGACGAACCGACCGGTGGGGTTGACGTAGAAATGCCCCTCGTCGCACATCCACCCTGCCGGCAGGACGTTGACGACGTGCGGCCGGATGATCTCGCGCACCTCCTCCTGACCGATCGTCGGCGCGTGCTGCGTCGACACCAGCACCGCGCGCGCCGCCACCGGCTTGCCGGCCGCATATTGCAGCGTAACTTGGCTCTTGGCGTCGGGGCCGAGCAACGGCGCCGCGCCCGAATGCCGCGCCTCGGCCAGCGAGCGCAGGATCGCATGCGCGTAATAGATCGGCGCCGGCATCAATTCGGGCGTTTCATTGCAGGCATAGCCGAACATCATGCCCTGGTCGCCGGCGCCCTCGTCCTTGTTGCCGGCGGCGTCGACGCCCTGCGCGATGTCGGGCGATTGGCTGTGAATGAGGCAATCGATCTGGGCGCGCTGCCAGTGAAAGCCTTCCTGCTCGTACCCGATCTCGCGCACCGCATGGCGGGCGACGTCGATCAGCATCTCCTTGCTGATCGAGGCGGGGCCCCGCACCTCGCCGGCGAGGACAACGTGGTTGGTCGTCGCCAAGGTCTCGACCCCGCAGCGCGCCTGCGGCTCGGCTGCGATGTAGGTATCGACGATCGCATCGGAAATGCGGTCGCAGACCTTGTCGGGATGCCCTTCCGACACCGACTCGCTGGTAAACAGAAAATCATGCTTCGGCAACACTCAATCTCCCCTCGATCGGCCTACGCCGCAAGCCGGTCATCTTGTAGACATGCGCATGGAAGTGCACAGCCAGGCCGCGTCTGCCGGCGGCAATTTGTCGAGCCTGCCGCGCAGGGCGTCAAGCAGGATCTTGGCGCGGGCTGCGTTTGCGCGACCGCGGTGCGGGCTTTTCCCCCGCCGGTTCGCCCTCGGCGGCGAGCGCTTTGGCGAGATCGAGCAGGCGGCGGCGCACCGAGACATCCTCGATTGCGTAATAGGCTTCGACCAGCTCCACCGTCTCGCGCCGCCGCAGCGGGTCGGAGTCGAACCCCTCGGTGGGCGGTTCGGCAAAACCGGCCGGGATTGCCGGAGCGCGCACCGGGTCGGTGTCGTCGAAAAAGAACGACACCGGCACGTCGAGCACGCGGCTCAGCTCATGCAGGCGGCTGGCGCCGATCCGATTGGCGCCGCGCTCGTATTTCTGCACCTGTTGGAAGGTCAGCCCGAGCGCCTCGCCGAGCTTCTCCTGCGACAGGCCGAGCATGTTGCGGCGCAGCCGGACGCGCGAGCCGACCTGCACGTCGACCGGGTTCGGGTTGCCCGATTTCTGTCGGCCCGATCGCCGCCCGGGCCGTTGTCCCGCCCGCTGAACTGCACGCAACACCGGCATGTGCCCCGCTCCAGGGAAAGCCAAGAGCGTGATAGCGCATACGTCAGTATGACGTCAACCGCTGTATGCAACTGCTGATAGGCGAGTTGCTACCTGCTTGCCGGGTCTCGCCGCAGCGCCGGCAGCAGCGCCAGCGCCAGCATTGCCAAAAACAGCCAGTCGCCGGTCTTGGCGTAGATCGTCGGCGGCAGCGGCGCCGGCAGCGCGACGTCGGCAAACCCGACGGCGTCGAGCCCGGTGCGCGCCACCACCCGCCCTTCGGCATCGACAACCCCGCTGATGCCGTTATTGGCGACGCGCACCAGCGGCAATCCTTCCTCGATCGCGCGGGTGCGGGCGATCGCGAAATGCTGATAGGGGCCGGAGCTCTCGCCGTACCAGGCATCGTTGGTGACGTTGAGGATCCAGGCCGGCCGGTGGTGCTCGTCGACGACGGCGCCTGGGAAGATCGCCTCATAGCAGACGATCGGCGAGAACGCCGCCAGCCCCGGCAGCATGACCGTCTGCGGCCCCGGCCCGGCGCTCAGATCGGTGCCGCCGGGGGTAATCTTCTTCACCGGCAGGATGTCCTTGAACGGCACGTATTCGCCGAACGGCACGAGATGCGCCTTGTCGTAATGGGCTCGGATGACGCCCGCCCTGTCGATCGCCTCGACGCTGTTCCACACCCGCGTGATGGGGCCGGGCGCGGGATCGCCGCGCAGCGCCCCGGCGATCACATAGCCGCCCGGCGGCGCGAGCGTCGCGACGGCGTCGCGGCGGCTTCTGTTACGGTCGAGAAACACCGTCGCCGCTTCCGGCCACAGCACCGCGGCCAGCGGCTTGTCGGCGACGGCGCTGCTCAGCTCGACCAGCCGCTGGAAATTGGCTACGGCCGCCGCCGGATCCCATTTGAGGCTCTCCGGGATCGACGGCTGCACGAGGCGCAGCATCGTGCCGCTGGAGACCGCCGGCAGCAGCGCCAAGCGCGCCGCGCCAGTCGCCATCGGCGCCAGGATCAAGAGCGCCGCCGCCACCCCCGGAGCGGCGCGGCGCGAGGCCGGCATCGGCGCCAGCGAGGCGGTGCCGAGCAGGGCCGGCAGCGAGGCCGCCAGCACGGTCAGGAAGCTCAATCCGTAGATGCCGACCCAGGCGACGCTTTCAAGCATCGCCAGGGCCCCCGGAAAGCCGCCCGACCAGACATAGCCGACGAGGTTCCACGGGAAGCCGCTCAGCCAATGGCCGCGGGCCCACTCAGCCGCCGCCCAGGCGACGGCAAACAGGCAGACGCGGGCGACGGGGGTGAGACCGCCGCGCCGCGCAGCGAGGCTCGTCAGCCCGAGCGCCGCCGCGGGGTAAAACGCCATCAGCGCCGGCAAGCCGAGCACCGCGAAAGGCAGCGCCCACCAGAAGCGGGCGATGTCGACGAACAGCGCCGCAGCGATCCAGTAAAGCCCGGAGACAAAAAAGCCGAGTCCGAAGACATAGCCGAGGCGGGCCGATGCCCAGCCGCTGGTGCTGCCCTCGTCGAGCCACAACAGGCCGGGGAACGCGACAAAGACGAGCGGCGTCAGGTCGACCGGCGGCAACGCCGCCGTCAGCAGCGCCCCGAGCAGAAAGGCCAGCCCGTAGCGCCGCCACCCGGACAGCGCCGCCAGCTCCTGCGCCAGCCGGCACAGCGGCGTCGCCATGCGGGCGCCCGGCGGCACGCGCATCGCCGCCGTGTCACGCACCCGCCACCCCCTTGCGCTCCGCCGCATTCGGCGCCCGCACGCGCAGCCGCTTGACACGCCGCGGGTCGGCCTCCAGCACCTCGAACTCGATCCCCTCGGGATGCGCGATGACCTCGCCCCGCTTCGGCACCCGGCCGGCCAGCGTGAACACCAGCCCTCCCAGTGTGTCGACCGGCTCCTCGTCGCCGTCGAGGCGCAGGCGGAACCCCTGCTGCTCCTCGAGCGCCTCGATCGGCAGGCGCGCGTCGGCAATCAGGCTGCCGTCGCCCCGCTCGATCAGCATCGGCGCCTCGGCGACGTCGTGCTCGTCCTCGATCTCGCCGACGATCTCCTCGATCAAATCCTCGATCGTCACCAGCCCGTCGATCCCGCCGAACTCGTCGACGACCATCGCGATATGCGTGTGCGCCTGCCGCATTTGCACGAGCAGGTCGAGGATCGGCACCGATGGCGCGACGAACAGCGTCTTGCGCAACAGCCGTTCGAGCCGCGTCGGACGGCGGTCGGCGACCGGCGCCAGCACGTCCTTGACGTGGATGAAGCCGATCACGTCGTCGAGCGTCTCGCGGTATACCGGCACGCGCGAATGGCCCTGCTCGACCATGCATTTGACGACTTCGGCGAAGGGCTGGTCGACGTCGAGCGCGATGATGTCGACGCGCGGCACCATGACGTCGGCGGCGCAGCGCTCGTGCACCTTGAGAATGTTGCCGATCAGGAAGCGCTCCTGCGGCGTGATCGGGGTGTCGCCTTCCAGCTCGGCGACCGAAACCAGCGCATCGACGGTGTCGCGCGAATCGCGAGGGCCGCGGGGCCGGCGCAGCAATCGCAACAAAGTGCGCAGCCGCGATAAGGAGCCGCCGCCGTTGCGCGCCTGGTCGGGGCGCGGCTGGTCGGGCTCGGACTGGCCGTCGCTGCTGGACGGCTCTGGGTCACTCATCGATAAGGGCGAATCCGGTTTGCCTGCTCAGATAATATCGCGATAGGGATCTGGCACCCCCAAACTCTGCAATATCGCGACTTCGCGCGCCTCCATGATGGCGGCCTCTGTGTCGTTTTCGTGATCGCAGCCGAGCAAATGCAGCACGCCATGCACAACGAGATGCTGCAGATGATCGGCGAGGGGCTTCTTCTGCTCGGCCGCCTCGCGCGCCACCGTCTCGCGCGCCAGCACGACGTCGCCGAGCAATGAGGGCGCGCCCGCGGGCGCCGGTGTATCGGCCAGCGCAAAGGAGAGGACGTTGGTCGGCTTGTCGATGCCGCGGTAGACCCGGTTGAGCCGGCGCTGCTCCGAATCGTCGGTCAGGAGGACATCAAGCACCAGCGGCGCGTTCCCCGCCGGCGCCGCATCGCGCAGCGCCGCCCGCGCCGCCGCTTCGACCAGCGCCGCCGCATTCGGGCACAGCGCCTGCCACCCGTCATCCTCGACGTTGACGTTGATGGCGACATCCCGCGGGAATACCCCCACCCCTGCCCTTCCCCGCTTGCGGGGTAGGGAGTGGTCCGCCACCGCGCCATCGGGCTCCCTCCCCCGCCAGCGGGGGCAGGTCGGGGTGGGGGCTCGGGCGCCAGACATTACGCTTCCAGCTCGACTTCTCAGGCCGGCGGCTGCTCGCCGCGGGCGGCGCGGTCGCGCGACTCGTAGGCGCCAACGATGCGCGCCACCAGGCGGTGCCGCACCACGTCCTTCTCGGTGAAGTGCACGATGCCGACCTCCTCGACGCCGCGCAGCGCCTCGAGCGCGTCGGCGAGGCCGGAGCGCGTGCCGGGCGGCAGGTCGACCTGCGTCGGGTCCCCCGTTACCACCATGCGCGAGCCCTCGCCAAGCCGGGTCAGGAACATCTTCATCTGCACCGGCGTCGTGTTCTGCGCCTCGTCGAGGATGACGAAGGCGTGCGCCAGCGTGCGGCCGCGCATGAAGGCGATCGGCGCCACCTCGATCTCGCCGCTGACCAGCCGCTTCTGCAGCTGGTCGGCCGGCATCATGTCGTTGAGCGCATCGAAGATCGGCCGCAGATAGGGGTCGACCTTGTCGCGCAGGTCACCGGGCAGAAAACCGAGCCGCTCGCCGGCCTCGACCGCGGGCCGCGACAGGATGATGCGCTCGACCTTGCCGGCCATCAGGAGGTCGACCGCGGCGGCCACCGCGACATAGGTCTTGCCGGTGCCGGCGGGCCCCAGCCCGAACACCAGCTCCCGCTCGCGGATCGCCTTGACATAGGCGGCTTGGCCCGCCGAGCGCGGCGCGATGCGGCGCTTGCGCGTGCGAAAGCCGACGTCTTCGCGCCACAGGCTGAGGCTCTTGTCGTCGGCTTCGGCCTGCGCCAGCCGCAACGCCGCCTCGACCGCCGCCATGTCGATCTCCTGCCCCTGCTTCAGCCGCTCATAGAGCCGCAGCAGCGCGAGGCGGACGATCTCGGTGGCCGAGGCGGGGCCGGCAATCGACAGGCGGTTGCCGCGCGGCACCAATGACACGCCGAGCTGGCGCTCGATGCGGTCGAGGTGCTGGTCGCGCTCGCCGTAGAGCGCCGGCAACAAGAGATTGTCGTCGAATTCGAGCTGGCTGCGGCCGGCGGCGGCGCTCTCCGGCTCGATCGTCGGCAGGCCACTCATGCCACAGCCTCCTGCGGCATGACAGCCCCGGCGAGGCTGTTCGGCTCGGCCGCGAGGATGCGCAACGGCACGATCTGGCCGATTTGCTCGGGCGGCGCCGCGGCATGCACCGGCTGCAGGTAGGGGCTGCGGCCGACCAGCTGTCCCTGGTGCCGCCCCGGCTTCTCGAACAGCACCGGCAGGACCTGGCCGACGCAGCCGGCGCTGAAGGCGCGCTGCTGCTCGCCGATGAGCGCCTGCAGCGCGGTCAGCCGCTCGGCCTTGACGGGCTCCGGGATCTGCTCGGCGGCGTCCGCCGCCGGCGTCCCCGGCCGCGGCGAATACTTGAACGAGAAGGCCTGGGCAAAGCCGATCTCGCGGACGAGGTCGAGCGTCGCGCGAAAATCGGATTCGCTCTCGCCCGGGAAGCCGACGATGAAGTCCGACGACAGGGCGAGATCGCGCCGCGCCCGGCGCAGCCGCTCGACAATGCGGCGGTAGTCGGCCGCGGTGTGGCGCCGCTGCATCGACTGCAGAACCCGGTCGGAGCCGCTCTGCACCGGCAGGTGCAGGAACGGCATCAATTGCGCCACCTCGGCATGCGCCGCGACGAGCCCGTCATCGACATCGAGCGGGTGCGAGGTCGTGTAGCGCAGCCGCGCCAGCCCGGGGATCCGCGCCAACACTCGAATCAGGTCGGCGAGCCGCCATTCTTCGCCGGAGGGGCCGGCGCCGTGATAGGCGTTGACGTTCTGGCCGAGCAGCGTGATCTCACGCGCCCCGGCCGCCACCAGCCGCTCCGCCTCGGCGAGGATGGCGGCGGCAGGCCGCGAATATTCGGCGCCGCGGGTATAGGGCACGACGCAGAACGTGCAGAACTTGTCGCAGCCCTCCTGCACAGTCAGGAACGCGCTGACCGCTTTGCGCGGCGCCGCCGCCGGCGGCAGATGGTCGAATTTCACTTCCGGCGGGAAGCTGGTGTCGACGATGCCGGCGCCGCTTTCAGCGCTCGCGACCATTTCCGGCAGCCGGTGATAGGCCTGCGGTCCGAAGACGATGTCGACAAACGGCGTGCGCTCGCGCATCGCCTCACCTTCGGCCTGGGCGACGCAGCCGCCGACCGCGATCGTCAGCCGTCCGCCGCGCCGCGCCCGCGCCTCTTTCAGCCGCCGCAGCCCGCCGAGTTCGGAATAGACCTTCTCCGCCGCCTTCTCGCGGATGTGGCAGGTGTTGAGGATGACGAGATCAGCCCCCTCGGCGCTCTCCGCCGGGACGTACTCGCTCGCCCCCAGCACATCGGCGATGCGCTCCGCATCATAGACGTTCATCTGGCAGCCGTAGGTCTTGATAAAGAGCCGTTTCGTCATGAGCACCTGTGCGTGGAGCGGTAATGTGCGCGTAAGAAAGGCACGGCCGTCACGGCGCTGCCGCGGCGGTGTCGGCGCCGCCGACCGCCGGCGCAGCCGCAGGGGCGGCCGCAGGGGCGCGCGCAGCCGAGGGCAGCCGCCGCCGGCCGCTCAGCGCCTTCGCCACCCCTCCGGCGACCCGGGCTTCGCAATAGCGCGCCAGCGCCTTGCGCGAGCCGCAGGCGGCCAGCGTCGTCGGTGGGTGGAACTCGACGACGACCTCGACGGTGCCGAGCCCGATCATCGTCCACAAATGCGGCGCCATCGCCATTTCTCCGTACCACGCGAAGAGCGGCCGCAGGCGCCGGCCGATCGGCAGGCCGTCGAGCCGCGTATAGGCAATCGACACCGGCTGCACCGCGACGGGATCGGCATCGACGTGGTCGGCGACGCTGAACAACGCGCTCTTGAACGGGAGAACGCGATTGCCGTCGCTGCTCGTTCCCTCGGCGAACAGCACCAGCGCGTCGCCCGCCAAGAGCCGCCGGGCGATGCTGTCGCGCTGCGCGCGCGTTGTGCGCACCTGGCGATCGATGAAGACCGAACGCTGCAGCTTTGCCAGCCAGCCGAACAGCGGCCAGCGCGCCACCTCGCGCTTGGCGATGAACGACACCGCCAGCAGCGAGCCGAGCACGGTGATGTCGAGATAGGAGATGTGGTTGGCCGCAAACAGCACCGGCCGCGCCCGCGTCGGCCGGCCGATCCGCCGCACCTTGAGCCCGAGGATGCGGCAGCACCAGCGGTGGTAGAAGCGCGGCAACGTCGCGGTCCACGAGCGGTCGAGCAGGAGGCCGAGCGCCTGCACCGGCATCAACAGGATCGTCCAGGCCAGGTAGACGGCCAGCCGCCGCACCCGCAGGGCCGGCGAGCCGAGGCGCGCTAGGCCGCCCATGTCTCTTTCGACTGGCGCTCGTAGTGGCGCGAATACTTTTCGGTCACGAGGTCGGTCTTGACGACGATGCAGACGTCGGTGGTGTTGAACTGCTCGTCGATCACCGCGCCGTCGCCGACAAAGCCGCCGAGGCGCAGATACCCCTTGATCAGCGGCGGCAGCGCCGCCAGCGTGCGAATTGGGTCGAAAGCCGCGGGATCGAGCCTGCGCATGTCGACAAACCGCTCCGGCAAGGCGCGCGTCCGCAGCGCCGGCGGCGCCAAATGGTGGTGGTGAAGATAGGAAAGCGGCGCCTTCAGCGCGTCCGGATCGGTGCCGGGCAGGCTGGCGCAACCGAACATCAGCGCGATGTCGTAGCGGAAGACGTAGGCGGCGATGCCGCTCCATAACAGCTGCATCACCGGCCGCGCCCGATAGCCGGCGTCGACGCAGGAGCGGCCGAGCTCAAGGATTTCCCCGGGATAGGCGATCAGCGGCGCAATGTCGTACTCGGCGGCAGAGTAGAACGAGCCGTGCCGCACCGCGGCCTCGCGGCGGATCAGCCGGTAGGTGCCGACAACGGCGTCGGCGCCGCTGCCGCGACTATGGTCAAGCACCAGCAGGTGATCGCAGATCGCATCGAACGCATCGCGGTCGCGCCGCTGCTGCTGGGCGGCGGACGGCTTGGCGCCCATGAGCTCGTAGAAGATGCGGTAGCGCAGCGCCTGCGCCGCGTCGATGTCGGCGGCAGTCTCGGCCAGCCGCACCTGCAGCGGACCCGCTACCAGGTCGACGATAGGGCTGGCGCTGGCAGGCGGCTGGACGTGGGTCGGCGTATCGCCAGCGACACGACCTGGCAGGCCCGCTGGCACGCCCCCCGAGGTGGCGGCAATCACGCGCGATGAACCCGTTGCCGGCGGCGCCGCACCCGCTCGCTCCGCATCAGCAACGGCCCGGCTCTTTGCCGCGGCGCGGCACGGCGTACAATTCGAGGCGATGGCCGACCAGCTCGTAGCCGAGTTGGTCGGCGATGATCTCCTGCAGCTTCTCGATCTGCTCGTTGCGGAACTCGACGACGCGGCCGCTCTGCAGGTCGATCAGATGGTCGTGGTGGTCGCTCGGCATTTCCTCGTAGCGTGCGCGGCCATCGCCGAAATCGTGGCGGGCGAGGATGTTGGCCTCTTCAAACAGCCGCACGGTGCGATAGACGGTGGCGATGCTGATGCGCGGATCGATCGCGGTGGCACGGCGATAGACCTGCTCGACATCGGGATGGTCGGCCGAATCCGATAGCACGCGCGCAATAACGCGGCGCTGCTCGGTCATCTTCAACCCTTTGTCGAGGCATTGCTGCTCGAGGCGGGAGGTCATCGCATCGTGGTCCGGGCGGAGCCTGCCCCACAGTATAGCCGAAGGGGGCGGGTGCGCCTACGGCCGCAAGCACGCCCTGACCGATGCCGTGACCTGAGTAGCCGCTTCCCCCTCAGTCCCGCCCTCGGCGGGCCCGCGTCCCGAGGCCGATTTCCTTGGCGAGGCGGCTGCGCTGCCGGGCGTAGTTGGGCGCCACCATCGGGTAATCCGGCGGCAGCCCCCAGCGCTCGCGGTAGCTTTCCGGCGACATGTTGTAGGCGGTCTTGAGGTGCCGCTTCAGCATCTTCAGCTTCTTGCCGTCCTCTAGGCAGACGATGTAGTCGGGCTGGACCGATTTCTTGACGCTGACTGCCGGCTGCGGCCGCGTCGCCGGCGGTGCCGGCACGCTCCCGATATTGGCCAGAGAGCTGTAGACTTGGTTGATCAGTTGCGGCAGATCGCCCAGCGAGACCGTGTTGTTGGACACATGTGCCGCAACGATCTCGGTTGTCAGAGCCAGCAAATCGTTTGATTGTTCGGAGTTCTCCATAACGCTCTTCCTGGGGAATAGGCAGAGGAAAATATAAGTAATGGCTGAGCCGGACGCAACACGAGTTTCGTTGCATTTTTTCGCCTATCGCCGCTGCCAGCAAGTCAACAAATCGTGGAATTTCAGCAACGCCCGAGTAGAGCGCGGGTGAAGCGGCAATGGCGAAGCAACGGGTGACCGCACCGCTTGGCGCGACGCCTGCGGCGGGACTTCAAGGCTTCGTAACGTCGGCAATAATCTCGCGGCGCAGGATGAAGGCGTCGACGGTGCTGTCGAGGCGGCGATAGTAGCGCGGCCGCCGTCCTGCGATCGTGAACCCGAAGGCGGCGTAGAGGCGACTCGCCGGCTCGTTGTCGGTCGCCACTTCGAGGACGAGCGCCGCGGCATCGCGGCGCACCGCTTCGCCGGCGGCCGCGTCCAGCAGCGCGCGGCCGATGCCGCGCCGTCGCCATGCCGGCAAGACGCCGAGCGACAGGATCTCGACCTCGCCGCCGAGATCGCGCGCCAGGATGAAGCCGGCCAGATCGTCGCCCTGCCAGGCGAGATGGCCGAAAGTGCCGGCCAATGCCAGGATGCGCGCCATCACGTCGGCGTCCCACGGGTCGTCTGGGAAGCAAGCACGGTGCATCGCCGCCAGCGGCACGCCGGCGCCCGGCGGCACGGCCGCGATGCCGTTCATCGCGCCGTTGCCGGCGGTCCCGGCTGCGGTCCGAGTGGCGCTAACGTCACGTCCGGCGGCCGCAGGTAGAGCGGCAGCGGCGCCGGCGCGGCGCCGGCCGCGATCAGTCGCAGCGCCGCGCGGGCAACGCCCCGCGCGTCGGGAGCGGAATCGGCGACAAGGCTCAGCCGGTGCGGCAATCCACTCAACGCCGCCGCGGCGACGGCGCCGGCGTCGCCGGCTATTCGCACCCCCGCGGCATCCCGGTGGGCGGCAGCAACGTAATCGGCCAGCATCTCGGGAAGCAGCGCCTGCGGTTCGGCAAGAGCGCGCGACGCCATCGTCGCCGGCGCGAACAGCTGGACGTAGAGCTCGGCGCGCCGGCTGTCGAGCGCCACCAGCAGCGCTGCCTCGCTATCGCCACCTGGCGCGGCCGCCGCCGCAGCGACGGCCGCAAAGCTGGTGACGCCGACAAGGCGCGCCCCGGTCGCCAGCGCGATGCCGTGCGCCGCGGCCAGCCCGACGCGGATGCCGGTGAAGCCGCCGGGCCCGGTCGCGGCGGCAACCGCGGCGAGCTGGGCCGGGCGCAATCCGGCCGCAATCATCACCCGGTCGATCATCGGCAGCAGCGCCTCGGCGTGGCCGTGGCGCAGCAACCGGCTCTCGGCCGCCAGCACCGCCTCGCCATCGGTGACCGCCGCCGAGCAACGCGACCCGGCGGTCTCGATCGCCAGCAGCGGCGCGGCCCGGTTTCGGTTCGCCGAAAAGTTCACAGGATCTCGCAGGCGTCGCAACCAGCCGGCGGCAATGCCGGCAGCGGCTCCGCCTCGTCGGCGTAACCGAGCGCGCAAAGGAACTCGGACACGACCCCGCCCTCCGGAAAGAATGCCGCATCGACGGCCTGCGAATCGAACTGCCAGAGTGGTCGGCAGTCGAGCGCTAAGGCACGCGCCGCGAGGACCAGCAAGCCGGCCTGCAGCAGGCAAGCGCGCATCTCGCGGCGATCGGCCGGCGGCTGCCCGAATGGCTCCCGGCGCGGTTCGGGACGGTATCCAAGGATGGCGATTGTCGGTGCCGCGATCACCGCCGCTTGCACCGCCGCCTGCATCGCCTCTGGCAAGGACGCCGCGATCGTCTGCCGCAACCGCTCTTTGGCAGCCGCCGATTTGACAAAGATGAGCCGCTGCGGGCTGCCACCGGCGCTGCCGGGGCCGAACCGCACCAGTTCCGAGACGGCCCGCAACAGCGTGTCGCTGACCGCCAGGTCGAGCCAGCCTTCCGGGTGGCAGGCAGCCCGGAACAGCGCATCCAGTGCCTCGTCGTTGACAATGCGGCGCACGGGGTCGGTGCCGCCCGGGGTCCTGCGGCGAGGCTCGGGCGCCAGGCCGGCGGCGGGCGCCGCCTCAGACCGCGCGAACCTCGACGATTTCGGGGATGTAATGCCGCAGCATGTTCTCGATGCCGGCCTTTAGCGTCGCCGTCGAACTCGGGCAGCCCGAGCAGGAGCCCTGCATGTGCAGGTAGACGATGCCCTCCTCGTAGTCCTCGAAGGTGATGTCGCC
>JBLMXS010000047.1:0-15860 GCA_050257895.1 Thiohalocapsa sp. | reverse complement strand
TCTTCGAGCAGCAGCCCCTTGATGCGGCGCGGCGGGTAGTCCAAGAGCTCCGCCGGCCCCATGCTGTGCGCCACGAGAATGAACTCGTGCGGCGCCTCCGTGGCTGCCAGGCCGGGCGCCTGCCCGGTCAGGATCTGCTGCAGCCGGTTGGCGAGGTCCTCGAGGTCGTAGAGCCGCTCGCGCAGGTACGGGTCGGTGACCTGCGCCATGCGGCCCCTGGTCTCGTCGCGCACCTTCTGCACCGCCGCCTCGGCGGTGAGGCCGCTGCGCACCGCCTCGGCGATGCGCGCCAACCAGCCGTGGTCGGCGGCGAACATGCGGTAGGCCTCGATGATGTCGCGGTGCTCCCCGGGCCCCAGCCTGCGGCTGCGGTCGACCAGCCGGTCGATCGCGTCCTGCATCGCCGCGACCGCACGGCACAGGCGCTCCTCCTCGGCGTCGACATCCTCAGCAACGACCTGGCGGATCACCACTTTCGGCTCGTGCAACACCGCCGGGCCGATCGCCAGCCCGGGGTTGAGGCGGATGCCGTCGAGCCGCACCGGCATGGCCGCGCCGCTGCGGCTTTCCGCCATCTCCAGCGGGTTGACGAGCTCGCCGCTCGCCACCAGCTCGGCGACGATCATCGCGATCGTCTGCAGCGTCTCGACCTCGTCCTCGCTGTAAAGGCGCGGCGTGCGGTTCTGCACCACCAGGATGCCGAGGACGCGGCCGTCGCGCAGGATCGGCACCCCCATCAGCGAATGGTAGATCTCCTCGCCGGTCTCCGGCCGGTAGGCGAAATCGGGATGCGCCTGCGCGTCGGCCAAGGCCAGCGGCCGCCCGGTGGCGGCGATGACCCCGACCAGCCCCTCGCCGACCCGCAGCCGCGTGCGGTGCACCGCTTCCGGGCGCAGCCCTTCGGTGGCGAACAGCTCTAGCACCTCGCCGGCGCGCATGATGTAGGCCGAGCACACCTCGGCGACCATTTCGGCCGCGACCACCCGCACGATGCGGTCGAGCCGCTCCTGCGCGCTGGCAGAGCCTGCCATGATAGCGCGCAGCCGGCGCAGCAGGCGGCGAGTCGCGGTCAGATGCGTATCGGCGCCATCGATGATAACGCCGACCCCCGCCGGCGGTGCGCCGATGACGTCGCTCATCCGGCCCGACCTCGGGCCTCGGCTGGCGCCAGTGCCGGATGGCGGCGGCGCCGCTCGCGCGCGGCGATTGCCGTCAGCGCCTGGTCGACCAGCTCGGCCAGGATGTCGGCGGTGCTCTGCTCGCGGGTGACCATGCCGACGCTTTGCCCGGCCATCAAGGAGCCGCTCTCGACATCGCCGTCGATCACCGCGCGGCGCAACGCGCCGGCCCAGAAATGTTCGATTTCGAGTTGTGCCTCCTTGGGCGACAGCTCGCCGCGCTCGACCCGCGCAATGACCTCGCGCTGCATCTCGCGAAACCGCTCGCTGGCGGGGTTGGCGAGGGCCCGCACCGGGATTACCGGAAAGCGCGCGTCGAGCTGCACCGACGGCACCGCGTCGCGCGCCGCGGCGCGAATGAAGGCCTGCTTGAAGCGCGGATGCGCGATAGATTCGTGGGCGCAGACAAAGCGGGTGCCGAGCTGCACCCCAGCGGCGCCCATCTCGAGATACGACAGCACCGCTTCGCCGCGCCCGATGCCGCCGGCGACGAACACCGGCACGTCAGGCAAATGCGGCAGCACCTCCTGCGCCAGGACGAGCGTCGAGACCGGGCCGATATGGCCGCCCGCCTCGCTGCCCTCGATGACGATCGCCTCGGCGCCCTGGCGCACCAGCTTCCTGGCAATCGCCAGCGCCGGCGCGAAGCACATCGCGTGGGCGCCGCCATCGCGGATCTGCCGGATCGCCGCCGACCCCGGCAACCCGCCAGCCAGCACGATGTGGCCGACCCGGCGCGCCAGGCAGACAGCGATCAAATCGGCGAGCTGCGGGTGCAGCGTGATCAGGTTGACGCCGAACGGCTTGGCGGTCAGGGCGGCGGTCGCGGCGATCTCCTCGTCGAGCTGGGCGGGCGACATCGAGCCCGAGGCAATGACGCCGAACCCGCCGGCGTTCGAGATCGCGGCGACGAGGCGGCGCTCGGAAACCCACGTCATCGCGCCGCCCATGAGGGCAAGATCGGTGCCAAGAAAGGCGCGACCGCGCGCCCACAACAGATCAAGCTCGGCCCGCCAGTCCCCCCGATTCGAGTCCCAATCAGCGCCCGCGGCGGCCGTCCTTTGTCGTTCGGCCCGCTCGGCCGCCGCCAGCGCCTCGCTCATCCGGGCTCGTCGAGCCCGTATGCGGTGTGCAGCGCGCGCACTGCCAGCTCGGTGTATTCGGCTGCGATCAGCACGCTGACCTTGATCTCGGAGGTCGAGATCACCTGGATGTTGATGCCCTTGTCGGCCAGCGTCTTGAACATCTGCTGGGCGACGCCGGCGTGGCTGCGCATGCCGACGCCGATCACCGAAATCTTGACGACGTTGGGGTCCGGCTGCAGCGCCTGGAAGCCGAGCGTGCCGCGGCAGCCTTCAAGCACCGCGACCGCCCGCTCGAGATCGCTGCGCCCGACCGTGAACGTCAGATCGGCGTTTGTGCCGTCTTCGGAGGCGCTTTGCACGATCATGTCGACGTTGACCGCGTTGTCAGCCAGCGGTCCGAAAATGGCGGCGGCGACGCCCGGGCGGTCGGCCACCCGCTGCACCGTTATCTTCGCTTCGTCGCGGCTGTAGGCAATGCCGCTGACGACCCGCTTTTCCACAATCTCATCCTCGTCGACGACGAGCGTCCCCGGGCTGTCGCAAAAGCTCGACAGCACCTGGAGGCGCACGCGGTGGTTCATCGCCATCTCGACAGAGCGCGTCTGCAATACGCGGGCGCCCTGCGATGCCATTTCCAGCATCTCCTCGTAGGTGATTCTACTCAGCTTGCGCGCCTTGGCAACGATGCGCGGGTCGGTCGTATAGACGCCGTCGACGTCGGTGAAGATATCGCAGCGGTCGGCATGCAGCGCCGCCGCCAGCGCCACCGCGGAGGTGTCGGAGCCGCCGCGCCCGAGCGTCGTGATACGGCCATGCCCGGCGACGCCCTGGAACCCGGCTACGACGGCCACCTGGCCTTCGCCGAGGCGGCGCTCCAGCTCGCAGGTATGGATCGATTCGATGCGCGCCTTTCCGTGCACGTCGTCGGTGCGGATCGGGATCTGCCAGCCGAGCCAGGAGCGCGCGTTGATGCCGAGCGCCTGCAGCGACAGCGCCATCAGCCCCGCGGTCACCTGCTCGCCCGAGGAGACGACGACGTCGTATTCGCTCGCATCGTGCAGCGGGCTGACCTGGCGCGTCCATTCGACCAGCCGGTTGGTGGTGCCGGCCATCGCCGAGACGACGACGGCGACCTGGTTGCCGGCGTCGACCTCGCGCTTGACGATGCCGGCGGCATTGGCGATGCGGTCGATGTCGGCCACCGACGTGCCGCCGAATTTCTGTACGATACGCGCCATTTCCCTCTCGTAATGCGCTATCCGCTTTGCCGCAATGCCGGCATCGGCGATGGCCGCGCGGTGTTGCCGCCGTCGCTCGCGCCCCTCATACTCGGCGATCCACGCGAGCCGAGGGACATGCCGGGGGGACGTGCCGGGGACATGGACGAATTCGGCGATACCGTAAACGCTGAAGACATCGATCGCTTTGCGGCGCAAAGTGGAGGCTGGTGGGACCCGCGGGGCAGCTTTCGGCCGCTCCATCAGATAAACCCCGCACGCATCGATTTCATCCGCAGCCGGCTGCTCGCGCATTTTCGCCGCGAGGAAACCTCGCTGCGGCCGTTTTCCGGGTTGCGCCTTGCCGATATTGGCTGCGGCGGCGGTCTCGTCGCCGAACCGATGGCGCGGCTGGGGTTTGCCGTCACCGGCATCGACGCGGCGGCGCCCGCGGTCGTGGCGGCGCGGGCGCATGCCGCGGCCGGCGGCCTCGAAATCGATTACCGGGTCGCCGACATCGAGGCGCTGGCCGCGGCCGGCGAGCGCTTCGAGGCGGTGCTGGCGCTCGAAATCGTCGAGCACGTCGCCGATCGCGACGCGTTCTTCGCCGCCCTGGCGCGCCTCGTCGCCCCGGGCGGGGCCTTCATCGGTGCGACGCTGAACCGGACGGCGCGCTCCTTCGCGCTGGCGATCGTCGGCGCGGAATACCTGCTCGGCTGGCTGCCGCGCGGCACGCACGACTGGCGGCGGTTCGTGCGACCGTCGGAATTCGTGTCGGGGCTGCGCCGCCGCGGGCTGGCGACGACGGCGTTGAGGGGCCTGGGCTACGACTGGACCCGCGGAGAATGGAGCGAGACCGCCGACCTCTCGGTCAACTACATGCTGATGGCGGTGCGGCGTTAGCCGCTCATTACGCTATCACCGACTACTAGGCGTCGCTCGGCGAGATCCACGGGATGCGGCCGCACTCGATTCCCTCGTCCGCCAGCTCGCGGCTCTGCTCGTCGGTGGCCTCGCCGTAGATGCCGTGCGGGTCGGCCTCGCCGTAATGGATCTTGCGCGCCTCCTCAGCAAAGCGCTCCCCGACATAGTCGCAATGGGTCTCGACTTGGCGGCGCAACTCGACCAGCGCCGCGCGCATCCGCGCCGATGTGATAGGAGGCCGCTTGCCGCGCGACGGCGCGATGTTCGGCGCCATCAGCGCCTTCTCGACGCTGGTGCCGCCGCAATCGGGACAGGCGATCTCGCCGGCCTGTTGCTGCGCCGCGAACCCGTCATTGTCGCGGAACCAGCCTTCGAACTCGTGGCCTTCGCTGCAGCGCAAGCTGAAGTGGATCATCGGGCGGCTCCGGACAAACCATACTGTAGGCTGAACGCGATGTTAGCAATTATGTACCGAGAGTGCTAACGATGGATCAAGCGAATCCTTCCGGCTGGGTCAGACGCTTCGCGCCGCTGATCCGCGCCGGAGGCCGGGTTCTCGACCTCGCCGCCGGCGCCGGCCGCCATACCCGGCTATTGCTCGATATGGGGTTTGCGGTGACCGCTGTCGACCGCGATGCCGCCGCCTTGCAGCCGCTGGCCGGCCCCCACTGCGAGGTGCGCGAGATTGACCTCGAAGGCGGCGAGGGGTGGCGGCCGGTCGGCGGCTACGACGCCGTGGTCGTCGCCAACTATCTCTATCGTCCGTTGCTGCCGCCGATCGCGGCGGCGCTGGCGGCGGACGGCATCCTCATCTACGAGACCTTCATGGCCGGCAACGAGCGGTTCGGCCGGCCGCGCAACCCCGACTTCCTGTTGCGGCCCGGCGAATTGCTGGAGGCATTTGCTCCCCTGACGGTGATCGCCTTCGAGCAGGGCGAGGTGACGCGCCCGCGGCCGGCGATGGTCCAGCGCCTCGCCGCAATCAATGGCCGCCCGGGCGCGCTCCCAGAGCCGGTTTGACATACCACCTCGACCGTCACGGCCGGGTTTGATGCGTCTTAGGTGGCGATAGTGCCGTCAAACGATCAGCGCTAGTCCAGCACTTCCTTGTTGATGACGTTCTCGCGGTTAGGCTTGCCGTCGATCACCGAGAGGATGTTCTGCACCGCGACGATCGCCATGCGGTCGACCGCTTCCTTGGTGACGCCGGCGACATGAGGCGCCGCGATGAAGTTGGGCAAACTCAGTAGCGGGTTGTCCTGCGGCGTCGGCTCCGCGACAAAGACGTCGAGCGCGGCGCCGGCAATGCGGCCGGTCTTCAGCGCGTCGTAGAGCGCCTTCTCGTCGACGATGCCGCCGCGCGCGGTGTTCACCAGATAGGCGGTGCGCTTCATCTTGCCGATCCGCGCGGCGTCGAACAGGCCGATGGTCTCCGGCGTCTTCGGGCAATGGATCGTGATGAAATCGGCCCGTGCCACCCCCTCGTCGAGATCCTGCACCGGCTCGTAGCCCGAGCCGCGGATCGTCTCCGAATAGATGTAGGGGTCATAGACGAGGACGTTGGTCTCCATCGCTGCGAAGCGCTTGGCCGAACGCGTGCCGATCTTGCCGAAGCCAACGATCAGCACGGTCTTGCCGTAAAGGTCGAGCGGCATGTCCCTGTAGCGGTCGTGCCAGCGGCCCTCGCGGACCAAGGCGTCCATCGTCGCGCCCTTCCTCGCCAACGACATCGTCAGGAAGACGCCGGCCTCGGCGACGCTGACCGAGTTGGCGGTGCCGCCGATCATCAGCGGGATTTTGCGGCGCGTCAGCGCCGGCACGTCGACCGCGTCGTAGCCGACCCCGATGCGAGAGACGACTTGGAGCCCCGGGGCCGCGTCGAGCTCGGGGTCGCTGAACGGCTGCACCCCGAGGCAGATGCCGCTCGCCTCCTCCAAGACCTTGTGGAACTCGGCCTTGGGAAGTGTCGGCGCGAACGCGACCCCCTCGACATCGTCGCGCGCCTCAATGAGTGCCCAGCCCGAGCGCGACATCGTCGTCGGCACCATGATCTTCTTGCGGTTGCTGGCCGTGGTCTGCGCCATCTCTCTCCCCCTTAGTCGGATTGGGCGTTGAGACAAAGCTATCGCCTTGCCGATCGCGGGACGAGAGCTTTCGTCCGGACGTCGAGATTGCTTCGTCGCTGCGCTCCTCGCAATGACAAGCTGCAATTGTCATTGCGAGCGAAGCGAAGCAATCTCGGTGATCATTGGCGCCACCGGAGGAAATCGCCATGCCGATCACCTTTCTGATGCTGCCGCCGCAGGGCGACAAGACCCGCGATTGGGCAATGCGGCTGGCCGCGGCGGTGCCCGAGCTGGAGATCATCGCGCCGGAGACGATGGAGGGGGCCGAGCAGGCGATCGGGCACGCCGAGGGCGCCTACGGCACGATTCCGGCCGCCCTCCTCCCGCGCGCCGAGAAGCTGCGCTGGCTGCAGGCGCCGCAGGCGGCGCCGCCGGCCGGCTACTACTATCCAGAGCTGATCCGCCACCCGGTGCAGATCACCAATTTCCGCGAGATCTACAACGACCATATCGCCGCCCACATCCTGAGCTTTGTCCTCGCCTTCGCGCGCGGCCTGCAGATCTACCTGCCGCAGCAACTGCGCCGGGAATGGCGGCCGGCGCCGCGTGAACACGGCACCGTCGTGCACCTGCCGGAGGCGACAGCGCTGATCGTCGGCGTCGGCGGCATCGGCGGCGAGGCGGCGCGGCTCTTGGCCGCCTTCGGGATCGCCGTGATCGGCGTCGACGAGCGCCGCACCGACACGCCGCCCGGCGTCGCCGAGCTGCACCGCGCCGCTGCCCTCGACAGCCTTCTGCCGCGCGCCGATTTCGTCATCCTGACGGTGCCGCACACGCCGGAGACCGAAGGCTTCATGAACCGGGCGCGCTTCCGGCGCATGAAGCGCACCGCCTTCTTCATCAATATCGGCCGCGGCATGACGACGAAGCTCGACGACCTCGTCGCGGCGCTCGAGGCCGGCGAGATCGCCGGCGCGGCGCTTGACGTCTTCGAAAGGGAGCCGCTGCCGGCCGATCACAAGCTGTGGACGATGCCGGGCGTGCTGCTGACCCCGCATACCGCCGGCCACGGCCCCTACCTCGACGAGCGGCGCTTCGAGGTGCTGCGCGACAACTGCCAGCGCTTCGTCGCCGGCCGCGAATTGCGCAACCTCGTTGACAAGCACCGCTGGTTTTGAACGGAAACCGTCTAAACCTCCTGGATAGCGGGCCGCGAATGCTGCCCGTTCCCGGCGTGACCGGATCTTGCGGTGATCAACCAATGTTATTCGTCTAGTTCCGGCAAAAGGAGGTCGCCGTGTACAAAGTTATCGCAGCTGCAGCAGCCGGCGTAGTGCTCGCCGGGGTGTCATTCGGTACTGCCAAGGCGCAGTGCGTCTGGGACGGGTTCGCGACTACCTGCGTCGCGGTGCCGGGTCCGTACTATGCCGCCCCGTTTTACTGGGGAACGCCGTATCCGGCATGGAATGCCTACGACTTCCAGAACTATCGCTTCCGGCCCGACTGGCTGCCGTCGTACCCGGGCCCGCGTCCGGGCTGACACACTTCTCGCTGCGACCGGCCGCCGACCCCGCTCGGCGGCCGGTTTTCATGCCGGGGCGCTATAGCCGCGCCGGGCCGCAGCCTAGCTACCCCTGCGCGATCGATGGCAATTCTTCGACCGATTTGCTACATCATTGGCAAATCCATCCGAGGGGGTCACCGATGTCGCAGGACTTTACGCCGCGCCTCAGCCATGTCGGGCTCTACGTCAGCGACGTGGAGAGGATGCACGAGTTCTACACCAAGGTGCTGGGCTTCGTCGTCAGCGACGCCGCCCCGGACGGTCGTATCACCTTTATGAGCCGCAACCCGTCCGACCACCATCAGGTCGTGCTGGTGCGCGGCCGCCAGACCGACGCCGAGACCCCGATGGTGCAGCAGGTTTCGTTCAACGTCGGCACGCTGGCCAATGTCCAGAAGGTCTTCAAGAAGGTCCGCGATGCAGGCTGCAAGGTGATCGACCCGCGCTGCCACGGCAATGCCTGGTCGGTCTATTTCAGCGATCCGGAAGGCAACCGCATCGAGATGTTCTGCGACACGCCGTGGTACGTGCCGCAGCCCTTGGGCTTCGAGATCGACCTCGACAAGCCGGAAGAGGAGCTCTACCGCGAAACCGAGGCGATCTGCCGCGCCAAGCCCGGCTTCAAGCCGATGGAGGAATGGCGCGCCGAGATCGCCGCCCGGATCGCCGCCGCCGAGGCCTGAACGCCTCTCCACATGCACCCCTAGGTCCCTGCGAAGGCAGGGACCCATGGTCCGGCGACTCCTGCAGCTGCTCGATGGGTCCCTGCCTGTGCAGGGACCTGACCTTGGGCGACGCCGCGTCGAGCGGCACTGCTTGACACGCCGCCCGCTAGCTGGCGGGATCGGCCGCAATGCAACGCCGCTTACCGGAGGAATTTTATGGCGCGCGCCAACCGCATCCGCGAGATCTGGGCCGAGGGCAAAGCCGTCGTCAACAGCTGGCTCGGCATCCCGTCGAGCTTCTCGGCCGAGGTCATGGCCCATGCCGGCTGGGACTCGCTGGTTGTCGACATGCAGCACGGCATGATCGAGTACCAGACGATGGTGACGATGTTGCAGGGCATCTCGACCACCAACACGGTGCCGCTGGTGCGGGTGCCGTGGAACGAACCGGCGCACATCCAGAAGGCGCTCGACGCCGGCGCCTACGGCATCATCTGCCCGATGATCAACACCAAGGCGGAGGCGGAACGGCTCGTCGACTCGATGCGCTACGCGCCATTGGGGCACCGTAGCTCGGGGCCGATCCGCGCCGCGCTCTACGGCGGCGCCGACTATCACACGAAGGCCAACGACATCGTCGTCGCGTTCGGCATGATCGAGACCAAGGAGGCGATGGCCAACCTCGACGAGATCATGTCGGTCAAGGGGCTCGACGCGATCTATATCGGCCCTTCGGATCTCTCGATCTCGCACGGCTACCCGCCGGGCGGCGACAAGCCCGATCAGTGGATGATGGACGCCTTGAAAAAGGTGCTCGACGCCTGCAAGCGGCACGGCGTGCAGCCCGGCATCCATTGCGGCGCGCCGTCCTACGCGAAGCAGATGATCGAGATGGGCTTCAAATTCGTCACGGTCGGCGGCGACACCCGCTTTGTGACGATGGGCGCCGCCGCCGCCGTCAAGGAAATGCGCGGCGAGGCGCCGGCGAACCCCGAGCGCGCCGGTGTCTCCAGCCCGTACTGATCTGGGCCCACTCGAAGACAGGTCCCGGCGCAGGCCGGGACCCATCACGTTGCCGGCCTAATAGCCGAGCCGGTCCTGCCGCAGCTCGCGCCGCGCGTCGCGCAGATCACGGCGGTCCATCCGCAACTCGCGCTGCGCCCGGTGCAAGGCCCGCCTGTCGTGCTCGACGGCGGACGAGCTGCCGACATGCATGTCGTGCCGCAGTCGCGCGTGCAGATGCCGAAGATGCCGCCGGTCATGGCGGATCTCGGCGCGCTGCTGGCGCAGCCGGTGGCGATCGGCGCGGATCTGGGCGTGATGCTGGTGACCGCGCCAGCACTGCCACGCCTGCCCGTCCCACAGGCACCGCGCCTGTGCCGGCCCGGCCATCATCGCCGCGGCGATCAACCCGGCGCCGAGCGCTGCTGCAATCGTCTTCATAACAACCTCCTCGATGCGTCACCCTCTCAAAGGCAACGCCGCGAGGCACGGTTCGGCGTCATGCGCAGCGTTCGATGAGGCGCCGCCGCTCATCTGCGAAGCCGTCACGGATTGACGCCGGGACGCTTGAAGTTGCGGTCGAGATGGCCTTTGCCTTCGAGGTCGCCCTGATCGAACAGCCAGCTGTAGCCGCCCTCCGGTTTGCTCAGGATCTCCCAGCAATTGTCGTCGCCGTCCCAGAAGAAGAAGCTGTAGGTGCCGTGCTGCAGGCGGGGTTCGCCGATCTCTTTGAGACGCCATTTTTCGGCGTCGGCGCAAACGGTGCGGTGCGCCGCGTCGACCTCCTCGCGGGTGCGGACATCGAGACCGTTGTGGTTCAAGAGGTTCATCTCGTGCGGCCGCTTCGTGTAGACGACCGCAATCGTGTTTGGGCCGCCCAGCCGGATCAGCAGCGAGATCGGGCTGGTCTGCACCACCTCCAGCCCGAGAAATTCCTCGTAGAATTTGCGCGAGAAGGCGAGGTCCCGGCTCTCCAGCGTGCCATGCGACAGAAAGTTGAGCTTGAGCGCCGGTTTGCTTTTCGGCGAAGTCGCATCCTGAACTTCTGACATCAGCGCCTCCTGCTGCTTCGGAAGATTTACGGAGGTAGGCCGCGCCTCAGCCGCCGAGCACCCCTTGCGTCTCGACATAGAGCGAATAGACCGATTGGCTCGCGGTCATGAACAGGCGGTTGCGCTTCCGGCCGCCGAAGCAGACGTTGGCGCAGCGCTCGGGCAGCATGATGCGGCCGATCATCGTGCCGTCGGGCGCATAGATCGCGACGCCGTCCTCGGCCGCGCCGCCGCCCCAGGCGCACCACAGATTGCCGTCGACGTCGACGCGGATGCCATCGCTGCCGCCCGGCTCGGCGCTGCAGAATTCGCGGCGGTTAACGGCGCGGGCGCCGTCGCCCTCGACATCGTACACCTGGATCGTGCGCTGCCCGGGACCCGGCGTGTCGACGACGTAGAGCAGCTTTTCGTCCGGCGAGAAGGCGAGACCGTTCGGCCGCCGCATGTCGCCGACCGCGATCGTCATCGCGCCGGTCGCCGGATCGAGCCGGTAGACACGGAACGGAAGCTCCCATTCGGCCTTGTGCCCGAGATAATTGCCACGGGTGCCGGCGCCGTTGTCGCTGAACCAGATCGAGCCATCCGATTTGACGACGACGTCGTTGGGCGCCGTCAGGGGCTTGCCCTCGAAGCAATCGGCCAGCACGGTGATCGTGCCGTCGTATTCGGTGCGCGTCAGCCGCTGCGCGTCCATCTCGCAGCTGATGAGGCGGCCCTGGCGGTCGCGCGTGTTGCCGTTGGCGTAGTTCGAGGGGCGCCGGAAGACGCTGACGGCGCCCGTCTCCTCCTCCCATTTCATAATGCGGTCGTTCGGGATGTCGCTGAACAACAGGTAGCGCCCGTCGCCAAACCACACCGGCCCCTCGGTGAAGCGCAGACCGGTCGCGATGCGTTCGATCGCAGCATTGCCGAGGACGTATTTGCGGAAGCGCTCGTCGAGCACCTTGATGTCGGGATCGGGATAGCGGATCGGCGCCGCCCCCGTCGCAAAGCGGTCTTCGGGCATGATGTTTCCTCCCCTTACTCCCCCTCACCCCGGCCCTCTCCCCGGCAGCGGAGTTTAAGCTGCGTTCCCTCTCCCCGCAGGCAGAGACTAGGGACAGGGTGAGGGGCTGCGAGCGCCTTCGTCAGGAATTGGGGCCGCGCTCCATCGACACCGGCTGCCAGCGCTTCAGGTCGCTCCTCATCAGCACCGACGGGTTGACGCACGACATCGGCCATCTGCCGGTCAGCGCCAGCGACAGTTCGAGGCCGACGCGGCGGCGCCGGAAGGGGTCGAAGCGCGAGGTTGCCGAGGCGACATGCGCCGTCAGGATCACGTTGTCCATGCGCAGCAGCGGATTGTTGCCGCCCGGCGGCTCCTGCTCGAGGACATCGAGCCCGGCGGCGGCGATCTTCTTCTCGTCGAGCGCCTTGATCAGCGCCGCCTCGTCGGTGGTCGGGCCGCGACCGGTCGAGACGTAGATCGCGGTCGGCTTCATCTGCGCGAAGTGCTCCTCGCGGATCATCCGCTGCGCGCTGGCGGTGGCCGGCGAATGCATCGAGATGATGTCGGCGCGGGCCAGCAATTCCGGCAGGCTGACCGGTTCGACGCCGCGCTCGGTCATCACCATCTCCTCGATGAACGGATCGTAGGCGATGATGTGAAGGCCGAACGGCTTGGCGCGTTCGGCGACGGCGCGGGCGACATGGCCAAACGCGATGAGGCCCAGCGTCAGGCCGCGCAGCCGCGGGATCTTCAACAGCGCCGGCCTTCCCTCGGCCCAGCGCCCTTCCCGCACCATCCTGTCCTGCTCGACGAGGCGACCATGCGTCGCCAGGATCAGCCGCAGCGCATGGTCGGCCACTTCCTCGATGAACGTGTCGGGACAGTTGGTGACCGGGATGCCCTTGGCGGTCGCCGCCTCGACATCGACGGTGTCGACGCCGACGCTGCCGAGCGAGATGATTTTGCAGCGCTCGAGCCCGTCGATCATCTTCCTGGTGATGCGGCGGCCCTTGGCGTAGAGCGCGTCGGCGGCCTTGGCGGCGGCGACGAACTCGTCCTCGCTGCCGGCCGGGATCTCGTAGATCTCGGCGTCGATCGGCGCCAGCGCCTCCATCTCGTAACCGTAGTCGCCGCCGGCGACCGTAAAGCTGGCCCCCGCCGGCGTCGCGATCCTGAACTTGGCCAAGCTGCCCTCCCGTTGTGCCATAGCGCTTCCGCAATCGGTGAGCGGATCAGACCGTCGCCGGCAGGGCTTGTCAATCGGCCGGTCATCGTGCTGTCTTCCAGCGGTAACGGCCATGGTTGAGCGTGATCCGGCGCAACGCGGTTAGACTGGCATGAGCGAGGAGCTGATCTTCCTGGTGCAGGCCTTCGCGGTGCTGGTGCTGCCGGTGATGATATGGCGCGGCTTGTTTCTGCGCGGCGCGGTGCCGCTGGTCGTCGTGCAGATCCTGGTCGGCGTCGCACTCGGCCCGACCGTGTTCGGACGTTACGCGCCGCCTCTCTACCACCTGTTCTTCAATCCGGCGACGCTGACGCCGCTGTGGGGCGTCGCGTCGATTGCGGTGCTGCTGTTCGGGTTTGTCACCGGCCTGCATCTCGACCCGCAGAGCTTTCTCGGACGCGGCCGCGGCTTCGCGCTGGTTGCCGGCGCCAGCGTCGGCGTGCCGGCAGCGGCAGGGTTCCTGGGCGGCTTGTGGATCGCGGCGCATCAGCCCGCCGTGCTCGGCGTCGGCGTCAATCCGGTTGCCTTCGCCACCGCCTTCGGCATCTGCACCGCGGTCACCGCGCTGCCGGTGCTCGGCGCGATCCTGCGCGAGATGAACCTGCTCGGCAGCCGCCTTGCGAGCTACGCGCTCGGCATCGCCGCAGTCAACGATGCCGTGCTGTGGCTGCTGCTCGGGGCGCTGATGACGGCGGTTCCGGGCACCGGCGCGCGCGGCGGCATGGGATTCATCATAAGCGTGCTCGGCCTGCCGCTATATCTCGCGGCCATGATGTGGTGCGTGCCGCGCCTGATGCGGCGCATCGTAGGCGTCTTGATGCGCGACGGCCGGATCGGCGAGCGGGCGTTGGCCGGGTGCTGCGCCGTCGCGCTCGGCTCGGCGATGATCTCACAGGCGCTTGGCCTGCATTACATTTTCGGCGCCTTTGTTGCCGGCATGCTGATGCCGCACGAATTGCGCCAGCCGCTGCTCGACCGCCTGCAAGTGGCGACGGCCGGGCTCCTGATGCCGTTCTTCTTCATGCTCACCGGGCTGCGCACGCTGCTCGATTTCAAGTCGGCGGGCTTTCTCGACATCCTGCTGCTGGCGACGGCACTGGCGGTTGTCGGCAAGGTGGCCGGCACCGCGATTGTGGCGCGGCTGGTCGGCGAGCGCTGGACCACCGGCCTCAGCCTCGGCGCGCTGGTGCAGACCAACGGACTGATGGGGCTGATCGTGCTGACGATCCTCCTCGACCGCGGCATCATCTCGCAAAACGTGTTTTCGGCGCTCGTCCTGATGGGGGTGCTGACGACAATGCTGGCGATGCCGCTGACGCGTCTCGCGCAGCGCCTGGAGCGGCGCCGCGGCGCGGCTGCGACGCCGGCCGCGGTCGAGCCGGCGGTCGATTAAGTTTTTTGGACCGCCGGCAGCAAACAGCAGCGCAGTGACGAAAAGGGCCAGCGCGAGGCCGGCCCCTTTGCCACAGTCACCTTGTCACAGTTACGGGCTGGCGAGGCCGGCCCCGACCCCCGCTTCTACTGGTACTGCGCCAGCGAGTGCGACCATTTGTTGAAGTAGTCGCGCGTCGTTTCCGACAGCGGCAGGCCGATCGGCAGCCGCGAGTGGCCGTAGCGCGAAAACTCCAGGTAGCGCTTGATCGTCGCCAGATCGTCCGCGTTCGCCAGCTGCAGATCCTCGTTGACAAAGTGCATGATGTTGCCGCGCTTGAGCGCCGTCTCCAAAATGTGGTTGCGCTCAGCTTCGACTTCCGGCAGCGCGAAGATCGAGTACATCACCACGTTGGCGTTGCGCTCCTCCACCAGGTGCAACAGCGTCGGGCAGTGCAGCATGTCCTCCAAATCGAACAGCTCGTAATCGCAGCTCAGCTTCTTCTTGCCGATGTAGTCGTACAGCATGTAGCGCTGCAGATGCACCGGGATGCAGAACGTCGCCGAGGTGTTGTTGGCAACATAGAAGATGTGCTGCTTGCCGTTGTTGAACTGCTGCTCCTTCGGCGGCAGCTTCGCCAGCCGCTCCTCCTCCTCCTCGGTGTCGGGGATCAGGTGAAAATATCCGGCCGGCATCTTCCTGCCCAACAGATCACCGTACACCCCCTCGGCAACCCGGAAATCCATGCTGATCCGCGTCTTGCCGGTCTCGTTCGGCATCCCCGAACCGTGAATGTGCTCTTGGCTGAACAGGCAGCAGCTGCCCGGGCCCGCCTTGATCTGGTGCGCCGCCTGGCCCCAAACCTCCGTCATCTGCGCCATCGAGAGCCGCTTCTCGATCGCATACTTCGTCAGCTCGCGCGACTTCTTGATCGGCACGATCTGCATCGAGCGCGTCTTGTCCGCGTCCGCCGTCACATCGACAAACGGCATCCACAGGCTGCGCGAGGCCACCCCGTGGCCATACAGCAGCCCGGTGTGCAGCGGGAAAAACAATTCCGGCGTCGTCGGCAACATGATCCGCACGTTCATGTAGCGCTGCACCGCAACCGGCTTCCTCAGCTTCCCCTTCGGCACCACCACCTCGCGCACAAACGCGTTCAACAGCCGGCGAAACTCCGGCAGGTTGGTGTCGGCGCACAGCTGCTTCGTCACCCGGTAGGTGTCGGCCTGCGGCACCACCTCGTGAAACAGGCTCAGATCCTCAACCGGGTACCCCATCATCCGGATCCGGTCGCGGATCCACTCGTTGAACGGAAAACGCTCGTTCGGGTACGTCATGATCTGAGCGTCCCATTCGTGCGTCAGACTGCGCTCCAACTCCGCGTCAATGTCGTTCGCCTGGATCGGATCAAAACTCGTCTCCTGCACCGACATCCCCTTCCCTCCTCGCTCAGCAGCCGCAACCGCCGCACCAATGTGCCACCCGCGCCGTCCGATCATTAGCAGCGATTAGCCCACCG
>JBLMXS010000046.1:0-6817 GCA_050257895.1 Thiohalocapsa sp. | reverse complement strand
GACCCGCTCGCGCCGCGGCCGCTCGTCATTTCTGTTGCCGGCCCTGTTGCCGGCGGGCTTGCCGTTGGCGCGGTCGGCGCCGTTGCGGCGCGGCTCCGTCTCGGTTCGGGTGGAGGCCCGGCCGCGGCCGCGGCGGCGGTCGGCGCCGGCGGTGAGGTCCAACTCGGCCGGGACAATATCGTCGGCGCTGGCCGTCGGGATCGCCTTGCCGATCAATTTCTCGATCGCGACCACCGCCTTGCCGTCTTCCGGCGCTGCCAGCGTGAAGGCGCGCCCCTCTTTGCCGGCGCGGCCGGTGCGGCCGATGCGATGGACGTAATCCTCAGCATGGTAGGGCACGTCGAAATTAAAGACGTGCGACAGGCCCTGGATGTCGAGCCCGCGCGCCGCGACGTCGCTGGCGACCAGGAGCCGAATGTCGCCGTTGCGGAAGCGATCGAGGGTTTCGGTGCGCTTCGGCTGCGACATGTCGCCATGCAGGGCGGCGGCGTCGAGCCCGTGGCGGGACAGCGAGCGCTGCAGGATGTCGACGTCGCGCTTGCGGTTGCAGAAAATGAGGGCGTTCTTGACGTCCTCGCTCGCGATCAGGCGGCGCAATGCCTCGCGCTTGTCGTGCGGCTCGACGACGACCAGCGCCTGTTGCACCAGCGCCGCGGGCGAGGCAGGCGGGGCGACCGAGATCGACGCCGGCTCGTTGAGGAAGGCGTCGGCCAGCCGGCGGATCTCGGGCGGCATCGTCGCCGAAAAGAACAGCGTCTGGCGGGTCTTCGGCAACAGTCCGACAATGCGCTCGACATCGGGGATGAACCCCATGTCGAGCATGCGATCGGCCTCGTCGATGACGAGGATGCGCACATCGGTCAGCAAGACCTTGCCGCGCTCGAACAGATCGAGCAGCCGGCCCGGCGTTGCGATCAGGACGTCGACGCCGCGGTCGAGCTTTTTCAGCTGGTTCTCGAAGCTTTCGCCGCCTATCAACAGGGCCGTGGTCAGCCGGTGCTGCTTGCCGTAGATCTCGAACGCGGCCTCGACCTGCGTCGCCAGTTCGCGCGTCGGCTCGAGGATCAGCGAGCGCGGCATGCGCGCCCGCGACCTCCCGGCGGCGAGCTTGTCGATCATCGGCAGCGCGAAGGCCGCGGTCTTGCCGGTGCCGGTCTGGGCGCAGCCGAGCACGTCGCGGCCGGTGGCGACGACGGGGATGGCCTGCTCTTGGATCGGGGTGGGGTTGGTATAGCCGGCGTCAGTTACCGCCTGAAGAAGTTCAGGCGACAGATTAAGTTCGCTAAAATTCATTGAGAAGTTTGTGCCTTGCGTCTGCTGTAGGCGAGGGCTTCGCCTGCGCTGTAATTGGGTAGAGCACGGGAAAAGTCAATGCTTTTGGGGCGTTGCGTCATGTTTCTGAAACAATGCCAAAATGCGCCGGGCGCAGGGGTCGGACGCCTCACCGGCGGCGGAACTGCGGGCGCGGCATAACCGGCGGCGCCGATGTATCCTTGTGGCGGAAATTGATCCGGCCTTTCGACAGGTCGTACGGCGTCATCTCGACCGTGACGCGGTCGCCGGCGAGGATGCGAATGCGGTTCTTCTTCATCTTGCCGGAGGAATAGGCGAGCGTTTCATGCCCGTTGTCGAGGCGGACGCGGAACCGCGCGTCGGGCAGCAGCTCCTGCACCGTGCCTTCGAATTCGATCAGGTCTTCCTTGGCCAAAGAGGCACCTCTTGGTTGTTACAGGAGAAGGGGCGCCCCGCCAGGCGGGGCGCCCGATGACGACCGACGTTTAGGCCGGACGCAGATTGACCGCCGAGACGCGGCCGCGCTGGCCTTGCTCGAGCTCGTAAGTCACCTTCTGCCCTTCGTTGAGGCCGTCCATCCCGGCGCGCTCGACGGCGGAGATGTGGACGAAGACGTCGGCTCCCCCCGTCGTCGGCTGGATGAAACCGTAGCCCTTTTGGGCATTGAACCATTTGACCGTACCGGTCGCCATTAGCAGGAACTCCAGTTGATAGCAGGCCGCGCCACAGTGTGACGCGGATCGACCCGCGCCGGCCGGTGACACGAGTGCTCCTTCGTAAAGGCGAATTGCAGCCGTGGCGGCCAACCCGGAACGGGTCGACGCGCGAGTACGTAAGCGGAAGCGCGAAGTTGCGCAAGGTCCGCCGGCGCGGGCGGTGCGGTTTTCATGCCTGGCCGCCGGGCGGGCCGCAGCGCTTCGCCAGTTTCATGGGTTGCGTTCGCAATGCTGAACGACATTCGGAGTCGCGCCGCCTCCTGCGCTGCGCTAGGATGACGCTGCCGATACAACCTGGCGCAGGAGCCCTCCGCATGTCCCGGACGTACAGCGTGATCGATGCCGACGGTCACATCCTCGAGCCGCTCGATCTGTGGGACAAATACCTCGATCCCCGCTTCCGCGACCGCGCGCCGCGGCTGGTCATCGACGAGCACGGCAAGGAGAAATTGCAGGTCGAGGACCAGCTCCTCGGCAGCCAGCAGGGGATGGGCGGAATCGGCGGCGTCGGCGCCCGGCAGGGCGAGGTCAAGGCGGCCGAGATGAAGTACAACGAGGGGCGGCCGGGCGGGTTCGATCCGCACAAGCGGATCCCCGATATGGATCTCGACGGCATCGACGCCGCCTTCCTCTATCCCAGCATGGGCCTCTTTGCCGGCGCCGTGCACGATCCCGAGCTGGCGGCGGCGCTGTGCCGCGCCTACAATCGCTGGCTCGCCGATTATTGCAAGCCCTACCCCGATCGCCTGTTCGGCATCGCGATGCTGCCAATGCAATCGGTCGAGCATGCGATCGAGGAGATGCGGTTCGCGCGCAAGGAGCTCGGCTTCAAGGGCTCTTTCCTGCGCCCCAACCCCTATCACGGCAACAAGATGATCAACGACCCGATTTACGAGCCGTTCTGGGCCGCCGCCGAGGATCTCGACATGGCGATCGGCTTTCACGAGGGCGGTTCCTCCGGCATGCCGACGGTCGGCATCGACCGGTTTCAGGGCCGCGCGGCGCAGCACATCATCAGCCACACGATGGAGATGATGCTGGCCTGCCTCGCGGTGATCTGGGGTGGCGTCTGCGAGAAGCACCCGAAAATCCGCATCGGCTTTCTGGAATCGGGCGGCGGCTGGATCGCGCCGTGGCTCGACCGCATGGACCGCCATTTCGACGACCAGGGCTTCAATGATTCCGGCCTGAAGACGCGCCCCTCCGACCTCTTCCGGCGCAATTGCTGGATCTCGTTCGAGCCGGTGGAAGGCTCGCTCAACGTGCTGGCCGACTATATCGGGCCCAACAAGATCCTGTGGGCGACCGACTATCCGCACCGCGACGGGTTCTTTCCCGGCGCTCCCGACATGGTGCGCGAGCGCCTCAACGGCACCTCGCCCGCAACCCAGCGCGGCGTTCTGGCCGGCGGCGCGATGGGCTTTTACGGTCTCCATTAAGGGAATAGCGCATTCCCGGCGAAAGCCGGGACCTACCCATCAACATTTCGAAACGCTGCTCCGTGGGTCCCGGGTTTTGCCGGGAATGCGGGGCGGGAAGCAGGAGGAAATGCAAATGACCCGTGCGTACAACGTCGTCGACGCCGACGGCCATATCCTCGAGCCGCTCGATCTCTGGGACCAGTACATCGACCCGAAGTTCCGCGACCGCGCGCCGCGCATCGTCAAGGCGAACAACGGCAAGGAGCGGCTGGTCATCGAGGAGCATCAGGTCGGCAACGAGCAGCTCGGCATCGGCCGGATCGGCGGCGTCGGCGCCCGCCAGGGCGTCGTGGCGGCCGATACGATGGAGTACAAGGAAGGCAAGCCCGGCGGCTTCGACCCGCACGCGCGCATTCCTGACATGGACGCCGACGGCATCGACGCCGCCTTCCTCTACCCGAGCCTCGGGCTGTTCGCCGGCGCGATCCATGATCCGCAGCTGGCGGCCGCGGTGTGCCGCGCCTACAACCGCTGGCTCGCGGACTATTGCAAGCCCTACCCTGAGCGCCTCTTCGGCGTCGCGATGCTGCCAATGCAGGACGTCGACCTGGCGATCGCCGAGATGCGCTTCGCGGCCAAGGAACTGGGCTTCCGCGGCGGCTTTCTGCGGCCCAACCCGTATCACGGCACCAAGATGATGAGCGATCCGATGTACGAGCCGTTCTGGGCCGCGGCCGAGGACCTCGACTTCTCGATCGGCTTCCACGAAGGCGCCTCCTCCGGCATGCCGACGGTCGGCGTCGACCGGTTCGAGGGCCGCGGCGCTCGCCACATCGTCAGCCACACGATGGAGATGATGCTGGTCTGCCTGTCGGTCATCTGGGGCGGGGTGTGCGAGAAGCACCCGAAGATCCGCATCGGATTTCTGGAGTCGGGCGGCGGCTGGATCGCGCCGTGGCTCGACCGCATGGACCGCCATTTCGACGACCAGGGCTTCAACGACTCGGGGCTGAAGACGCGGCCGTCTGAGCTGTTCCAGCGCAATTGCTGGATCTCGTTCGAGCCGGTCGAGGGCTCGCTCAAAGTGCTGGCGGATTATGTGGGCCCCAACAAGATCATGTGGGCGACCGACTACCCGCACCCAGACGGCTTCTTCCCCGGCGCCCCCGACATGGTGCGCGAGCGCATCAAGGGCCTGTCGCCGGAGACGCAGCACCAGGTGATGGCCGGCGGCGCGATGGCCTTCTACGGGCTGACGTGACCATTCACGAGCAACTCTTTACCGCTGTCCCGGCGAAAGCCGGGACCCCTTGCAGTACCGCTCGTGCCGTTGCGGGATGGTTCCGGCTTTCGCCGGGGCCGCGGTACAAAATTACACCGTCGACAGCGGCCGGAAGCCGTCGCTACCGTCGTCGGCCGCCTCGCTGACCGCGACCCCGGCGACCCGCGCGGCGAAGGGGCCGTCATGGCAAGCGGCGATCATCGCCGCCACCGCCCCGTCGTCGCCGCTGACCAGCGCCTCGACCGAGCCGTCGGCGCGGTTGCGCACCCAGCCGCGCACGCCCAGCCGCGCCGCCGTCTGGACGGCCCAGGCGCGGTAGCCGACCCCCTGCACGCGCCCGCTGATGCGCAGCCGTACGGTTGGCATGTCAGGCCGACATCGCCGTTGGTTGAACCATTACCAAGCTCGTCATGCCCCGGCTTGTCCCGGGTTTCCACGGAACAGGGCCAAGTGCCGGGTTCGCGTGGATGGCCGGGTCAAGCCCGGCCACGACGGCGTAGGAAGAGGCACCCAAACCGCCGTCAAGCGAATTCGAGGATTACCTGGTCGACCACCAGACTGTCGCCGGGCTTGGCGCATAATTTCGCGATGCGGCCGTCGCGCTCGGCGCGCAGCACGTTCTCCATCTTCATCGCCTCGACGACGACGAGCGGCTCGCCGGCCTTTACCTCCTGCCCCTCGTCGACGACGATCTGCGTCAACAGGCCCGGCATCGGCGACAGCACCAGGCGCGAGGTATCGGCCGCCGCCTTCTTCGGCATCATCGCGAGCAATTCGGCGGCGCGCGGCGACAGCACCTGCGCCTGCCGCACGACGCCGCGATGCGTCAAGCGGAAGGCTCGCCCGGGCAGCCGCTCGATCTGGACGCCGGCGATCGCGTCTTCGATGCGCAGGTGCATCAGCGGCTGTCCCGGCCGCCAATCGGTTGCCGCGAGGGTGCTGGCCTTGCCGCCGTCGCCGCTGGCCTCGACGAACTCGACGACCCAGGCGCCATTCTCGCGGCGGATCGCCACCGGGTGCGGCCGCCCGTCGAGCCGTACGACGAGATGCCGGACCCCGGCGCCGTCGCCGCCGCCTTCGGCTTCGTGCAGGCAGGTTTCCGCCAGCACCGCGGCCAAGAGGATCGTGCGGTCGGCGGGAACTGGCCCCGCAGGCGGCGCGAACCCGTGCGGAAACTCCTCGGAGATGAAGTCGGTCGACAGCGCGCCGCGTTGAAACCGCTGGCTCGCCGCGATTGCCGCGAGAAACGCGATGTTGTGCCTGAGGCCGACGATGCAGAACGCGTCGAGCGCGTCCTGCAGATGCCGGGTCGCCGCGTCGCGGTCGTCGCCATAGGCGACCAGCTTGGCGATCATCGGGTCGTAATAGAGCGTGACCTCGGCGCCCTCGAAGGCGCCGCTGTCAACCCTGACGCCATCGCCCCCGTCTTGCTCCACTGGCGCGCGGTAGCGCACCAGCCGGCCGATCGCCGGCAGGAAATTGCGCGTCGGGTCCTCGGCATAGACCCGCGCCTCGATGGCCCAGCCCTGGAGCCGCACATCCTCTTGCGCCAGGGGCAAAGGCTC
This sequence comes from Thiohalocapsa sp., assembly GCA_050257895.1. Classification (GTDB taxonomy): domain Bacteria; phylum Pseudomonadota; class Alphaproteobacteria; order ATCC43930; family CGMCC-115725; genus DATARH01. The sequence goes on along the minus strand of JBLMXS010000046.1, from coordinate 540 downwards.
GCCGGCGGCGATGCGGATCATCAATTCGACGAGGTCGAGCCCGGTCACCATCTCGGTTACCGGATGCTCGACCTGCAGCCGGGTGTTCATTTCGAGGAAATAGAAGTTGCGATGCCGGTCGACGATGAACTCGACGGTGCCGGCCGAGCGGTAGCCGACCGCCGTCGCCAGCGCCACCGCCTGCGCCCCCATCGCGGCGCGCGTCGCGGCGTCAATGAAGGGGGAGGGCGCCTCCTCGATCACCTTCTGGTGGCGGCGCTGAATCGAGCATTCGCGCTCGCCCAGATGCACGATGTTGCCGTGCATGTCGCCGAGCACCTGGATCTCGATGTGGCGCGGCTCCTCGATGTATTTTTCGAGAAAGATGCGGTCGTCGCCGAAGCTCGAACGCGCCTCGTTGCGGGCGGAGGCGAACCCGTCGCGCAGTTCGGCCGCGCCATGCGCGATGCGCATCCCTTTGCCGCCGCCGCCGGCCGAAGCTTTGATCATCACCGGATAGCCGATCCCCTCGGCGATGCCGGCGGCGGTCTCGGCGTCGGG
>JBLMXS010000045.1:0-3058 GCA_050257895.1 Thiohalocapsa sp. | reverse complement strand
AACGGAGATCCAGCGATGCCGAACACCGAGCCCTTCACCGCCGGCGGATACCGCTTTATCCCCTACGCGTTCCAGTATTCCGGCGGGGTCGTTGCCGCGCCGGGGTTCCGCATCGAGCGGGCGCGTTTTGCCCGGCCGCTGCCGCTCGCCGAGGGCTTCGACGCGATCGAAGCCCACCTCGCACGGTTGGACCGGCCGCCCACCGCGATGTGCGCCTGCGAATTGCGCTCGCCCGGGCAGTTCACCGAGCAGGGCTTTATCGACTTCAACCGCCATTATGTGCAGCGGCTGGAGCGATGGGGGACCTTCAAGAACGACGTCAATCCGGTGGCGCGCTCCAATGTCTGTCCCGAGATCGCGCCGCCAGCGACCCCCTCCTTCTACGCCTTCAGCTACACCATGCCGGTGGACGATGGCTTCGGCGGCGGCGGTTTTGTGGCCGCCGGCAGCGGCGAAGCGCGCGAGGGGACCGGCAGCTACGCCGAGCGGATCGTCCGCTTTGGTGACCAGTCGCCGGCTGGGATGCGCGAGAAGGCGCACCTCGTGCTCGACGTGATGGAGGAGCGGATGCGGCCGCTCGGCAAAGGCTGGGCCGACGTCACCGCGACGCAGGTCTACACCGTCTTCGACATCCACGCGTTTCTCGGCGACGAGTTCGTGCGCCGCGGCGCGACCAGCGGCGGCTTGACCTGGCACTTCGCCCGTCCGCCGGTGCAGGGCCTCGATTTCGAGGTCGACGTCCGCGGCGTCGGCCGCGAGTTGGTGATCTACTAGGTCCCAACTGCCACAGGTTTTTGGAGGCCGATTGCGCAGGGGTTATTCCGCCGCGCGCGTCTCGATCTCGTCGACGGCGGCATAGTCGAGCAGCGCCACGGCCTCGCTCTCGGGCAGTGCCTCGACCGCCCGCAGCTTGCGGTCCATCGCGCGCCGCGGCTTGCCGACCTCGTCGTCGATCACCTTCTGCGCCTCGTCGAGCTTCTTGCTGACCTTGTCCATGACGGCGCCGAATTTGCCGAATTCGTGTTTGACGGCGCCCAGCACCTTCCACACCTCGGTCGAGCGACGCTGGATCGCCAGCGACTTGAAACCCATCCGCATCGCCGTCAACAAGGTGAAGAGCGTCGTCGGGCCGGCCACCATGACCCGCCATTCGCGCTGCATCGCATCGACGAGCCCCGGGCGCCGCACGATCTCGCCGAACAGCCCTTCGGTCGGCAGGTACATCACCGCGAAATCGGTACTGTGCGGCGGGTGGACGTATTTGGTGCAGATGTCACGCGCCGCTTCGCGGATGCGCAGTTCGACGGCGCGCGAGGCCAGCTCGACCTCCCCCTGGTCGCCGCGCTCGGACGCCAGCGCGAGGCGCTCGTAATCGGCGGTCGGGAACTTGACATCGATCGGCAGCCATACGGGCGCCGCGTCGTCCCCCGGCAGGCGGATCGCAAATTCGACGCGCTGGTTGCTGCGCGGCTGGATCTCGACGTTGCGGCCATACTGGTCCGGAGCCAGCACCTCGGCCAGCATGGTTTCGAGCCCGATCTCGGTCCAGGTGCCACGCGACTTGATGTTGGTCAAGACCCGCTTCAGGTCGCCGACGCCGACCGCCAGCGTCCGCATCTCGCCAACCGAGTTGTAGACCTGCTGCAGCGAATCGTTGACCAGCTTGAAGCTGGCGCCGAGCCGCTGTTCGAGCGTCGATTGCAGCTTCTCGTCGACGGTCAGCCGCATCTCTTCGAGCTTCTTCTCGTTGCCGCTGCGGATCTCGTCGAGCTTCAGATCGACACGGCCGCGCAGCTCCTCCTGTTCGGCGCGCAGCCGCGCCGCAAACCCGTCGAACCCGCCGCGGATCGTGTCGGCAAGCTGGTTCAGCGCGCCCTGCACGTGCCGCAGCCCCTCGGCCTGCGCCTTCGTGCCCTCCTGCACCGTCTCGAAGGCGGTGACGAGGCCGTCGCGGGTGCCGGTCGCGATCTCGCGGCGCAGTCCCTGATCCATCTCGCCGAGGTCGCGGCGCAGCGCCTCGTTGTTGCGTTCCAGCGCATCGAACCGCCCCGCCAGCACAAACCCGGCATCGGCGCCGCCCCCGTTCCCCGCCCTGACGAGCAGAACAACCCAGCCGATCAGGCCGAGATTGACCGCCGCCAGCGCCACCGAGAGGTAGACCACCCATTCCGAGGGCATGTTGCCCCTCGCGCGATTTGTTCCCCTTATGTTCATCATAGCGCCGATTGTCGCCGATGCAAGCGGTATTGCCCGAGCCCTCGGTTTTGCGCTCCTTGCACGATCCGCGGGCCACGTCCGGCGCCTCCAGAAGGCGAATCACACTGCTTGACCCGGCTCGATCCGGCGATGGAAGCTAGCCGGAGGCGGCCGGATCACAGAACGGAGGCGCGCGTGCCGACGAACAAGGTGTTCGCGAACTTTTGCGATGCCGTGCGCGACATCCCAGACGGCGCGGTTGTCGGCTTTGGCGGGTTTGCCGTCGTCGGCATGCCGATCAACCTGTACCAGGCGGTGGCCGAGCAGGGCGCCAAGAGCCTGACCTGCGTCTCCAACGGGACGCGCGGCGGCGCGACGATGCCCGAGGATGCGCCGACCATGGAGTGGCTGATCCGCAACGACCAGGTGGTCAAGGCGATCTGCTCGTTCACCGCGCCGACCCGCGCCTCGCAGCGGCTGGCGCTGACTGAATATGTCGACAAAGGGGTGATCGAGGCGGAACTGGTGCCGCAGGGCACGCTGGCCGAGCGCATGCGCGCCGCCGGCGCCGGCATCCCGGCCTTCTATACCCCGGCCGCGGTCGGCACCGAGCTCGCCGAGGGCCGCGAGACGCGGTTCTTCAACGGCCGCGAGTACTTGTTGGAAGAGGCGCTGCCGCTCGATTATGCCTTCATCCGGGCCTGGCAGGCCGACGCGTTCGGGAACCTGCGCTTTCGCCGCTCGCAGCGCAATTTCAACCCGCTGATGGCGATGGCGGCGAGGGTCACGGTGGTCGAGGTCGAAGAGGAGATCCTGCCGAGAGGCGCGATCGACCCCGACGATGTGCACCTGCCGGGGATCT
>JBLMXS010000044.1:0-6451 GCA_050257895.1 Thiohalocapsa sp. | reverse complement strand
ACGACAGCGGCGGCTCGGTTGGCGAGATCACCTTGCCGGGTCGCGAGCCGTTGACCCAGAGCTTTGTTGACCTGCCGTTCGACCGTGGCGCGCTCGGCTCGGCGATCGGCCTGCTCAACGCGCTGCAGGGGGCCGAGATCCGCGTCGCTGCGCCGCGGCAGATCAGCGGCCGCCTGCTGCATGCCGAGCAGGAAACCGTCCCCGGCCCGGGCGGCGCCGCCGCGACGGTGACGCGGGTCAGCGTCATGACCGATGCCGGGCTGACGCAGTTCGTCCTGCAGGACATCGATGCGATCGGCTTTGCCGATCCCAAGCTGCAGGCGCAAGTCAACGCGGCGCTGGCGCGGGTCGCCGCCTATCGCGCCGCCGGCCGGCGGCAGCTGACGGTGCAAGTGCACGGCAACGGCGCGCGCACGGTGCGGCTCGGCTATGTTGTCGCGATGCCGCTGTGGAAGGCCTCGTACCGCCTCAGCCTGCCGGCCGATCCGACGCGGTCGACAGCGCGGCTGCAGGGCTGGGCGGTACTGGAAAATTTCAGCGGCCAGCCGTGGCACGACGTCGAGCTGACGCTGCTCTCGGGCAACCCGGTGACGTTCCGCCAAGCGCTCTACGAGAGCTATTACGTGGCGCGGCCGAGCGTGCCGGTCGAGGCCGGCGGCCGGGTGCTGCCGCCGCCCGACACCGGCACGGTGGGCGTCGCCGGCGCCCTCGACAAGACCGGGCAGCACGCCGCCAAGGCGCTCCCGATGGGACACCGCGAGGCGGCGAACATGGCGCTGGCCGCGCCGGCGCCGGCGGCCGCCGCACCACTGCCGCCGGCCCGCATCGAGACCGCCGCCGCCGCCGAGGAGGCGACGCAGATCGCCTTTACGGCGCCGCAGAAAATCAGCGTCGCCGCCGGCCAGAGCCTCGTCCTGCCGTTGCTGGACCGCGAACTGCCGGCGGCCCGGGTCGATCTCTACCAGCCCTCGGTCGAGGGCCAGCACCCACTGGCGGCGATCGAGTTGGCGAACGACAGCGGCACCGCATTGCCGCCCGGCGTCCTCACCCTATACCAGCTAGGCGGCGACCAGTCGCCCGGTGCGCAATACCTCGGCGACGCGCGGCTCGCGACCTTGCCGACCGGCGACAAGCGCCTCCTCAGCTACGCCGTCGACAGCAAGGTGACGGTCGATCTCAGCACCGGCGAACGCCGGCCCATCGTCAACGCGACGATCGCCGAGGGCGTCATGCACGTACGCCGCATGCTGCGGTGGACGACGACCTATCGCGTCAAGGCGACATCGCCGGCGGCGTCGCGCCTCGTCATCGAGCAGCCGCGCCGGCATGGTGCCAAACTGATCTCGCCCGACCCGAAAGCGGTCGAGCTGACCCCGCTGAACTACCGCATACCGCTGGCGCTGCCGGCCAACGGCGAGACGACGCTGGCGGTCAGCGAAGACCAGCCGATCGAGGAAGCGGTGCGCCTCCTCGACCTCGACGATAACCGTCTCGGCGCCTTCGTCGCCTCGGACGAACTCGACCCCAAGCTGCGCCAAGCGCTCACGGGGATCGCGGCACGCCGCCGCGCCGTCGCCGTGCAGCGCCGGGATCTCGAACAGCTGAAGCAGCACCGCCAGCAGCTGGTCGATGACGAGGCGCGGCTGCGCGACGATCTCGCCGCCGTCGGCAACGAGCCGGCCCTGCACAAGCGCCTCTTGGACAAATTCACCGCGACCGAAACCGGCATCGACGACGCCTCGGCCGCCATCGCCAAGGCAACCGAGGCGCTCGCCGCCGCCGAACACGACCTCGCCCTCTATGTCGGCAAGCTGACGGTTTAAAGGCGGCTTGACCGGGTGCCCGTGGCATGGCGCAAATGAGCCCATGCCGCTCCTCCCGACCCTCGCCGAACTCGACGCCGCGGCCGCGCTGGTCTACCGCGTCATGCCGCCGACGCCGCAATATTGCTGGCCATTGCTGTCGCGCCGGCTCGGCGCCGAACTGTGGCTGAAGCATGAGAACCACACGCCGATCGGCGCCTTCAAGCTGCGCGGCGGCCTCGTCTATCTCGACCATCTGCGGCGGCAGGAGCCCGGCATCGCCGGCGTCATCACCGCGACGCGCGGCAATCACGGCCAGTCGATCGCCTATGCCGCCGGCCGCCTCGGCCTCGCCGCGACGATCGTCGTGCCAAACGGCAACAGCATCGAGAAGAACCAGGCGATGGCAGCCTTCGGCGCCAGCCTCGTCGAGCACGGCCACGACTTCCAGGCGGCCTATGAATACGCCGCGGCGCGTGCCGTCACCGACCGGCTGCACCTGGTGCGCTCGTTCGATCCGCTGCTGGTGCAGGGCGTCGCCAGCTACGGGCTCGAGCTGTTCCGCGCCATTCCGGGGCTCGAGATCGTCTATGTGCCGATCGGCCTCGGCAGCGGCATCTGCGGCATGATCGCCGCCAAACAAGCGCTCGGCGAGACCGCGGAGATCGTCGGCGTCGTCGCCGCCAGCGCACCCGCCTATGCGCTATCCTACGAGGCCGGGCATCCAGTCAGCACCAATTCCGCGGACACCGTAGCGGACGGGCTGGCGGTACGCGTCCCCGATGCGGCGGCGCTCGAAATCATCCGGGCCGGCGCCGCCCGCATAGTCACGGTGACGGAAGCGCAGATCCGCGGCGCGATGCGCATCCTCTTCAGCGATACGCACAATCTCGCCGAAGGCGCGGGCGCGGCGGCGCTGGCGGCGGCCCTGCAGGAGCGCCCGCGGCTCGCCGGCAAGCGGGCCGCCGCCGTGCTGTCGGGCGGCAACCTCGACCGCGCCCTCTACGCCCAGATACTCGCCGAACCGGAGGAGTAGCACCCGCCGCCCGCCGGGACGCCGCTTCTTCGGTAGTGCGGGAAAGGGGTTGTCGCGCACTGCCGCAGCTAGCGCCTTGCCGGCGGCGGCTCGATGAAGTCGGCGGTCGGGGCGTGCGCTGAGGCCGGGTGCTGTGCCGGCGCTGGCTTGGGCGGGGTGGCCACCTGCGGTTCCGGCGCCGGCGCCGGGGGCTCCGGCGGGAAGGCAACGCTCGGCTGCGGCGCCGCCGACGGCGCCGTCTCGACGGCGGCCGGCTCGGAGACCGCCTCGCCGGCCCGCGCCGGCGCCTCGTGTCCATGCGGCGCCGGTGCGGCGCGCCGCGCACGCCGCGGCCGCAGGCTGCGGTCAATCGCCGCAAGGCGCCGGTACGCGACCTCCGGCAGGTCAAGACCGCCGCAGAGGCGGCTCGTGTATCGGCAGGAGAGGGCGGTCCGCGATAGATAGGCGCTCTGTCGATAGAAGCTGGCGGCGGCGCCCGGATAGCCGAGCCCCTCCGCGGCCTGACCGAGGTAGAACAGCGTCAGGTCGTCCTGGTAGTTGACGCCGAGGACGAGGCCCGCAAGGTCGGCCCAGCTTCCGGCGGCGGCGAGCGCGGCGGCCTGCGGCTGCGCCCGCTGCCACGCGGCCAGACAGGCCTCGTCGCGGCAGGTCAGCAGCGACTCGCCGGTGCGCAGCCGCGCCACCGCCTCGGTCGGCCCGATCGCGGTCGGCTGCACGACGCAGCCGGCGACGGCGAAGAGCGCGAATGCCATCAAAATACCGCAGTACTGATTTCTCATCCCCTACTTCCGCAATTACACCGGATGGCTCGATTGCCCGGCATTTTCGATCCGGTTCACGCCGCGATGCGGTTATGATGAGAAAAGCGCAGTCGGAGCAAGCGGATTGCCAGCCGACCTCAGCATGAGCGATCCCCGTATGCCGGACAAGGCGGCCCCCGCGATTGACGGTCAGGCCGCGCTGCCCGGCACCGGCACCATGCCCGCCGCGAGCCGGGCCGCCGGGGGTCCCGGTTTCGGCGCGGTGCGGACGTTGCGCGTCCTGGTGGTGGGCACGATCATCCTGCCGCTCGTCCTCGGCCTCGTCGCCGGCTATCTGTCCTACCGGGCGGCCTACCAGCGCGCCGCCTTTGGGCTTGCCGAGGCGGCCGCCGTCGCCGAAGAGAACACCACCAAGATCCTCGACACGCACGTGCTTGTCGCGGCGCGGATCGGCGATCTGCTGGTCGGCCAGAGCGACGCGCAGCTGCAGGCCGAGGAGAAGACGCTGCACGACCGCATGGCGGCGCAGATCGCCGACCTGCCGCAGGTCGCCGCGGCCTGGATCATCGACGCCGCCGGGAACGAGCTTGCCAGCGCGCGCGTGTTTCCGGTCAACCGCCAGGTCGACCTGGCCGACCGCGAGGACTTCCGGGCGTTGCGCGGGGGCCAGCAGACCTTCATCCAGGCGGTGCGGGCGCGCAGCCTCGACAGCGGCGACTACCGCGCCTACTTCACCGTCAGCCAGCGCCGCGAGGATCCTGACGGCAGCTTCCGCGGCATCATCGTCGTTGCGGTGTCGGGCCCGTATTTCGCCTCGTTCTACAATTCGCTGCTCGGCAGCTCGACGCAGTTCACCGCCACTGTACTGCGCGAGGACGGCACCGCGCTGGCGCGCTATCCCGAGACGGCAGCTGCAGAGCCGGCGCCCGGTGCCGAGGATACGCTGCTGGCCGGTGCGATCGCCGGCAAGAACGCCGCCGGCGTCATCGAGTCGGGGCACGGGCTGTCGGATGGCCGTCTCATCGCCTACCGGCGGCTTGCCAACTACCCGGTCTACGTCGCGATCGGGCGGACGCGCGCCTCGATCACCGGCGAGTGGCTGGACGCCGTCGCGGGTTACGCCGCGGTCGGCGTCCCGGCGGCGATCGGGCTGATGCTGCTGAGCCTCGTTGCGCTGCACCGGACGCGCCGGGAGCAGCGGGCGCTTGCCGCGGCCCGTGACGCGATGGCGCAGCGCGGCGCCATCGAGGCGCAGCTGCATCAGGCGCAGCGAATGGAGGCGGTGGGCCTGTTGACCGCCGGGATCGCCCATGACTTCAACAACCTGCTGACGATCGTCGCCGGCAACATCGCGTTGCTCGACCAGCAGGCCGGCGAGGCCGACGCCCGCCGGCAGCGGCTGATTTCAGCGGCCCGGTCCGGATGCGAGCGCGCCTCGGCATTGACCAAGCGGCTGCTCGGGTATGCCCGGCGCGAACCCGCCGATCCGCAGCGGGTCGACATCAACGAGGTGATTTCGGGAATGACCGACCTACCGTGGCGCTCGCTTGGCGACCGCGTCACGGTCGAATTGCGCCTCGCGCCCGACCTGTGGCCGGTGTTTGTCGACCCGACGCAGCTCGAAGACGCTCTGCTCAACCTTGCGCTGAACGCCCGCGACGCGATGGCCGGGGTCGGCCGGCTGACGGTTGCCACCGCGAACCGCCACCTCGACGAGGTGGCCGCCGGCGAGCGGCCCGGGATCTGCGCCGGCGACTACGTTGTGGTCAGCGTGACCGACACCGGCTGCGGCATGCCGCCGGAGGTGCGCGACCGGGCCTTCGACCCGTTTTTCACGACCAAGGAGACCGGCAAGGGCAGCGGGCTAGGGCTGTCGCAGGTCAACGGCTTCGTCACGCGTAGCGGCGGCTACTGCCTGATCGACAGCACGCCCGGCCGCGGCACGACAATCCGGCTGCACCTGCCGCGCCACCTCGCCGCGCCGGCCGAGGAGCGGGCGACGCCCGGCCTCGGCGAGGGCCTCTCGGACGAGCTCGCGGCTGGCACAGCTTCGTCCTAGGTTCCCTGGTAGGATTGGGTTGAGCATCGCGAAACCATCGCATTGGGTAGCGCCACCCGAGATGGGCCTCGCTGCGCTCAACCCATCCTACGCGGTCGCGTCGTCGCCGGGGATGGCAACGTCGAAGCCATTGGGGCCGAGATGCTCGACGAGCCCATCGACCCGGCGCAACACTTGCTCGGCGCTCTCGGTCGGGCCGGGGACGTACAGCGGTCTCCCTTCGCAACCGAACTCGAACACCTCGGTGCAGTCATCGGTGCGGGCGTCGCCGAACAGGCCTTCGATCGCGACAAAGCCGCGACGCGGCCGCAGCCCGAGCGAGGCGGCGTAGGCGGCGGCATCGCGCACCAGCTTGGTGCGTAGCTCGGCTCGACCGGCATCAACGGCGCCGCCAGATCGGCCTCCTTCAGATGAAATTCGAACTCGGACGGCTCGACGACGTCTAACAGCACGTCCTTGATGCCGTCTTCAGGACCTGCTTGCGGCGCACCGCCTTCATGGCACGGCGAGCTGCGATCTTCGACATCGGCAGTATCGTTTCTGCTAACAAACCGCGATAGAGGATGTAGTAGCCGCCGCCGTTGTCCACCGCTAAACATGGCCTCGCGATAAGGGTCCGGCATCGGTGGTGGCGCCGAGCGCCGCGGCCGCGATAGGCTTCTGCCGCTAGCGGGAGGCGGCGCATGAAATGGCGAATCGGCAAGGTGACGGTGACCAAGATCGTCGAGCTGGAGGTGACCGGCGGCAGCCGGTTCATCCTGCCGCAGGCGACCTATGAGGAGATCCTGCCGAT
>JBLMXS010000043.1:0-3888 GCA_050257895.1 Thiohalocapsa sp. | reverse complement strand
AACACCGTCATCGCCAAGCCGGCCGAGCAGACGCCGCTGGTCGCCGCCGCGGCGGTGCGGCACCTCCTGGCCGCCGGAATCCCGGCGGATGCGCTGCATCTCCTACCCGGCGACGGCGCTGATGTCGGCGGTGCGCTCGTTGCCGATCCGCGAATTGCCGGGGTTGCCTTTACCGGCTCGACCGAAACGGCGCGGGCAATCAATCGGGTGCTGGCGCAGCGCGACGGTCCGATCGTGCCGCTGATCGCCGAAACCGGCGGACAGAATGCGATGATCGTCGATTCGTCGGCGCTGCCCGAGCAGGTCGTAGCTGATGTCGTCACCTCGGCATTCGACAGCGCCGGGCAGCGCTGTTCGGCGCTGCGCCTGCTTTACGTGCAGGAGGACGTTTCCGAACGGATAATGGCGATGCTGGCGGGGGCGATGGCCGAGCTGCGGATCAGCGATCCGGGGCTGCTCGCGACCGATATCGGCCCGGTCATCGACGCGGCCGCGCGCGAGGCCCTGCAGCGTCACGCCGAGCGAATGTCGCGGGAGGGGCGCCTCTTGTATCAGTGTCCCCTGCCGCCTGAGGCCGAGCACGGCAGTTTTTTCGCCCCGCGCGCGTTCGAGATCGACAGCGCGGCGCGGCTCGATCGCGAGGTGTTCGGGCCGATCCTGCACGTGATCCGCTGGCGCACCGGCCATCTCGACGCGGTGCTCGACGAGATCGCCGCGACCGGATACGCGCTGACCTGCGGCATTCACAGCCGGATCGACGAGACGGTGAACCACGTTCTGAGCCGCCTCGGGATCGGCAACAGCTACGTCAACCGCAATACGATCGGCGCCGTCGTCGGCGCGCAGCTGCGGATTGAACGAAACCGCTCCGCGGTAGGGAGCGGCTAACGCTGGGGTCTCCTGTCTGACAGGGTTTGGTTGCCGAACCACCTCATCAGACAGGAGTTTTCGATGGCTGAGAGCAGCCCCCTGCGCCGACGCATGATCGACGACATGATGATCCGCAATCTGTCGCCGGCGACGCAGCAATCCTACCTCTATGCGGTCGCCAAGTTCAGCCGGCATTTCGGGCGCTCGCCGGACCGGCTTGGGCTGGAAGAGGTACGGGCCTATCAGCTCCACCTGATCGCGCGGCAGCGGTCGTGGTCGCATATCAACCAGACTGTATGCGCGCTGCGGTTCTTCTACAGCGTCACCTTGGGCTGGACCGGCGCCTTCGAACGCATCGTTGCCGCCCGCGAGCCGCAGAAGCTGCCGGTGGTGTTGAGCGCCGAGGAGATCGTGCGATTTTTGGAGGCAGTCCCCGGCCTGCGCAACCGGGCGGCGCTGACGACGGCCTATGGAGCGGGCTTGCGCGTCGGCGAAGTTGCGCGGCTCACGATCGGCGCCATTGACAGCGGCCGGATGCTGATCCGGGTCGAGCAGGGCAAGGGCGGCAAGGACCGCTATGTCATGCTGTCGCCGCAGCTGCTGCAGATCCTGCGCGCCTACTGGCGCCTGGCGCGGCCTGGGCGCTGGCTATTCCCCGGCCGGGAGGCGGGCGCGCCGGTCAGCGTCGCGACATTGCAGGAGGCCTGCCGGGTGGCGGCGCGGCGCGCCGAACTCAGCAAACCGGTGACGGTGCACACCTTGCGGCACAGCTTCGCTACCCACCTTCTCGAAGCCGGCACCGACATCCGCATCATCCAGGTGCTGCTCGGCCACGCCCGGCTGTCGACCACGGCCCGCTATACTCAGGTCGCAACGACGCTGATCGCCGACACGACGAGCCCGCTCGATCGCCTCAGCCTGATGGTGATGCCGCCGAGCTGATCGCCCGGTATGCGTCCCGCGCTCGAGGTGGCGGACATCTTCCGCCGCCACGGCGCCGCTTATCGCGCCGATCAAGCCGGTCACCTGACCGTCGAACAACGCCGGGTCATGGAGGCGATCGAGGCCTGCCGGACGGCGGTGTTCGGCGGCCATGTCGAACGCTGCCAAGATTGCGGCGAGACCCGCATCGCCTACAACTCCTGCCGCAACCGGCACTGTCCGAAGTGCCAGGGCCTGGCCCGCGCCCAATGGCTCGCCGATCGGCAAGCCGAACTGCTGCCGGTGCCGTATTTCCACCTGGTGTTCACGGTGCCGGCGGCAATCGCCGGCATCGCGCTGCAGAACAAGGCGGTCGTCTACGACATTCTGTTTCGCGCGGCGGCCGAGGCGGTCCGGACAATCGCCGCTGATCCCAGGCATCTCGGTGCCGCGATCGGCATGACCGCGGTGCTCCACACCTGGGGTCAGAACCTTTTCCACCACCCGCACATTCATTGCATTGTACCGGGCGGTGGGCTGTCGTCCGAGGGACGCTGGATCGCCTGCCGGCCCGGCTTCTTCCTACCTGTTCGGGTACTCTCGCGGCTCTATCGCCGGTTATTCCTGGAACGGTTGCGGGCGGCCTTCGATGGCGGGATCTTGGGCTTCTTTGGAGAGCTGGCCGAGCTCGCCGAACCGTCAGCCTTCGCCGCCCATCTGCAGCCCTTGCACAAGATCGAATGGGTCGTCTATGCCAAGCGCCCGTTCGGCGGCCCGCAGCAGGTGCTCGACTATCTCGGCCGCTACACGCACCGGGTCGCCATCGCCAACAATCGGCTCCTCGCTCTCGCCGACGGAGAGGTCCGTTTCCGCTGGAAGGACTACCGACATCTGCAGCGGCCCAAAGTCATGAGCTTGCCGGCCGGCGAGTTCATCCGCCGTTTCCTGCTGCACGTGCTTCCGGACGGGTTTCGCCGGATCCGCCATTTCGGCTTTCTCGCCAACACGCACCGCAATGCCAAGCTCGCACTGATCCGCGGCCTGCTCAACCTGCCTGAACCTGAATTGCCTCCCGAACCCGCCGATTATCGCGAACGCTATGCCCGGCTCTTCGGGCGATCGCTCGACATCTGCCCGGCCTGCGGCGGACACCTCGTCGAAATCGCCGTGCTGAGGCGCGCACCACAACCGGCGGCTCCGCCGTTCCGCTACGACAGTTCATGATCCAAGCGCCCGCCACGGCTTTCCGCTTCCAGTCGACCGCATCATTGCCGCACGTCGAACCCACGTTGTTGTCGTCCTCGACAAGCAACGCCCTGATCACCGACGTCAGAGCGCACCGCGATATCCCGTGCTCCCTCACGTTTGGCCGTGCCTCGCCAGCAGGGCGCTTCGTCCGCATCGCGCATATTGCTGCTCGGGGCTATCGCCGCCGGCGCCGCTGGGCCCACCGCCCAGTTCAATTCCCATAGGCCGTGCCGCCCAATGCGGCTTCGTTCAATCCGGCTTCAACGACGTCCCGCACCGTACCGCACCCGTGATCGCCTCGCGGGACCTCGTTGAACCCTCAGGTATTCCGACTGAAGTCGCCCGGGATTCCGGGATGATCTCGCTCACCATTCCGATTTGATGTCGCTCTGCGTTCCGAGATGATTTCGCCCGCCATTCCGGGATGAAGTCGCCCGGCTGAGAGGCGCCTCTGCTGGCCCGCTTAGGGTCCACTGCCATGGCTTTTGCCGCGGGAGGGGACGATGCCAGCAGAGAGGATCGCGATGCGCCAGGTGCGCGACATGCTTCGGCTGAATGCCGCCGGGGTCTCCGGCAACGAGATCGCTCGCCGGGTCGGAGTGGCCTCGTCCACGGTCCGACTGACCTTGAAGCGGCTCGCCGCCGCCGTGCCGAGCCCGACTGGGTGGCGGTTCACCGCGAGCTGAAGCGCAAGCACGTCACGCTGCAAATCCTGTGGGACGAGTACATCGAGCAAAATCCCGACGGCTACCGCTGGAAAACAGCGTGGAATAGTGACCCGGCTTTTGGGGTGATCAGCGTCCAATAGGGACCCGCCCCTCGGATCATCAAATGCTCCCTCTGGTTGTG
>JBLMXS010000042.1:0-5859 GCA_050257895.1 Thiohalocapsa sp. | reverse complement strand
TTCCGGGTTGCTAGGCGGCGGGAAGCACTGGTCGGGATCATGTACCCTAAGGTTATCTATATAAGTGAGCGGGCGCGGACCCGAGTTTATGTCCGTAAACTGGGCCTCGGTCAAACGCTTTTTAGGGGTGACTCAAAAATGACTGGAACCATCACTCCGATCGGCGTCGGCACGGCTGCGCTGTACACCCGGCTCGCCACTTCCGGCAGCGGGATCGACATGCTGGTGGCGCCCGGCGACACCAACGTGCCGATCATCTTCGAGCCGCCAGCGGCGTTGTCCGCGGGCGACCTCGAGATCTGGCTGATCGCCTCGGGCGGCGCCGATTGGGGCGGCTGCCAAGTGTGGGTGTCGAGCGACGGCAACACCTACGCGCTCGCCGGAACGCTCTACGCCGGCGCCCGCCAGGGCGTACTGACGGCGGCATTGCCGAGCCACGCCGATCCCGACACGACCGACACGCTGTCAGTCGATCTCGGTGAGAGCGGCGGCCAGATGCTGTCCGGGACGAGCGCCGACGCCGACAATTTCGTCACGCTGTGCTATTGCGACGGCGAATTGATCAGCTACCAGACGGCGACGCTGACCGCCGCGCATCGCTACGATCTCACCTATCTGCGGCGCGGCGTCTACGGCACGCCGATCGGCGGCCATTCGAGCGGCGCCACTTTCGCGCGCTTCGGTCCGAACGACCCGTCATTGTTTCGCTACCGCTACCCGCAAAGCTTTGTCGGCCAGACCGTCTCGGTGAAATTGCCGGCCTTCAACGTGTTCGGCCAGGCCTTGCAGGACCTCGCGGCGCTGACCGCGACCAGCTACACCTTGACCGGCGGTGGCGCCGTCATAACGCCGTCCTACGTTTCCGGCAGCGTCACCGGGCGTCCCGCCGGCGGCCTGGTGGTGCAGCGCACCATCTTCGCCGCCGCCGTGACGTTGCCAGCCGGCCTCGCCGGCAGCTACGGCAGCGCCGGTACCGCGGCGACGGCGGCCGCGAGCTTCGCGATCGCCAAGAACGGCACCGGCGTCGGCACGATGGGCTGGGCCGCCGGCGCCGCCAACGCCACTTTCACGATGGCAGCGGCGACGAGCTTCAGCGCCGGCGATGTCTTGACCATCACCGCACCGGGCACCGCCGATGCGACGCTTGCCGACCTCGCGTGGACGCTCGCGGGGACGCTGTGAGCGAAGCCAGCGACGACCGGCAGGACGCCGGCAGCCAGCACCATTCGGAATGGCTCGGCATGATCCATCCGCATTTCACGCCCGACATCAATCTCGGCCATCTGGTGCAGGCCGTCGTGATCGTCACCACGGTGGGCGGCGGCATTCTCGCCGGCTATCTGAGCCTGCGCGCCGATATCGACATGCAGCGCGCCGAGACCCGCGTCGCGCTCGCCGGCCACGAGGCGCGGCTGACCGTCGCCGAGCATCAGCTCGACGAGCGGCGCACCGAGGACCGCCAGTTCCAGGCCGAGATGCGCGGCGCGCTCGATCGGGTCATGCAGGCGATCGCCGATTTGCGCACCGAACTCGTGCAGAAACAGAACCGGAAGTAGCCATGACGCGCTCTGAACTGCCCGCCGTCATCTGCGACGGCGTCATCGACGTGTCGCACCACAACGGCGCGATCGACTGGCCGGCGGTCGCCGCCGCCGGCATCGTGCTCGCCTTCGTCAAGGCGACGCAGGGCACACGCTTTGTCGATCCCGCCTTCACGCGCAATTGCTGCGGCGCCGCCAAGGCCGGGGTTCTGGCCGTGCCGTACCATTTCCTCGATACCGCGGACGCCGACGACCAGGCCGACCATTTTCTCGACGTTGCCGACCTGGCGGCCGGGGAGCCGGCGATGATCGACTGGGAAAGCGCCGCGACCGCAGAGGATGTCGTCGCGTTCGGCCGCGCCGTCGCCGATGCGGCCGGCCGCGATCCGGTTGCCTATTACGGCTTTGCGCAGTTGATGGCGCCGCTGCCCGACCTGTCGCGCTGGCCGCTGATGCTGCCCGAATATCCGCATGGCAATCGCGCCGGCGATTACGGCAGGCTTGTCGGCCGCGGGCCGCGGTTGCCGCCGGGGCGCAGGCCCGCCTGGGGTGAGCGGCCGCGCCCCTACGATTTCCATCAATACACGCCGGCTGGCCGGATCGCCGGCATCGCGACTGCGGTCGACCGCTCGATCTGGGTCGGCACCGCGGCCGAATTGCGCGCTTGGTACGCCACCGGGGCGGTGCCGGCCGCTGTGGCTGCGGCGCCGCCCTGAATGGACGGTGGGGCCCAGTCTTCGATTTAACTGGCGCGCATGCGGGCGGGACGCCCGCGGTCCTTCACCCAGCATGGCCGCCTCGGGCGGCTTTTTTATTGCGAAAGGAGAAATGCGATGTCGATCCTCGCCACCTATCTACTTGCCCGTTTCAGCGAGCCCTCGAGCTATGCCGGCCTCGGTGGGCTCTTGGCATTGTTCGGCTGGCACTTCTCCGACCCGACGCTTGGCCAGCTGGCACAGCTCGCCGCCGCCGGCTGCGGCCTCGTCGCGCTAGGCCTCAAGGAGCGGGCGGAGTTTTAGGACACCTGAAGCGGCCTCGTGCGGTGCGAGGCCCCTTCGCCCCGCTGGGCGGAGTGAGGGGACGAATTTGCGCCGGCCCTACCGCATGCTCCCTCTCCCCGCTCGCGGGGAGAGGGGGAGACCAGATAGGCGAGTTGATGCCGCGCTAATCGAAGCCGGCGAGGCGGAAATCGTCGTCGTTCAGGCTGACGATTGCGCCGCTTTTGCGCGACGCTTCGGCGGCGAGCGCGAAGGCGAGGCCGGCGAGGGCTTCCGCCGGCGAAGCGATCGGCGGCCGCGCCCGGCCGAGGCAGGCATTCAAGAACGCCATCACCGAGGCGACGTCGCCGCCGCCGTGGCCGCCGTGGCTGCCGCCGGTCCACACCACCGGCTCCGCTTCCGGCTCGTTGAAGGTGAGCGTGAAGCTGCCATCCTCGAACACGCCGTCGAGGCGGCCCTTGTCGCCGATCAGCATAATGCGGCGCTCGCTGCGCAGCGGCCCCTGCATCGCCAGCGCGAAGGTGCCGCGCACGCCGTTCGCCAGCTCGAACGACACCACCTGGTTGTCGACGATGTCGATGTCGCTGCGGAAGACGCAGCGGTCGAGGCCATAGGCGGTTGGATCGGCGCGTTCGGCCGGTGTGCGCTGCTCATGCAGCTGGCGGTCGACATAGAGGCACTCGCCGGCTTCGGGACATTGAGAGCAATAATCCGCCGGGGCCGGCCGACAAAACGTGTCGACGCCGCCGAAGCTGCTGACATGCGACGGGCGCGTCTCGAGCAGCCAGCAGACGAGGTCGAGGTCATGGCAGGCCTTGTGGACGATGAGGCCGCCGGAATGGCTCGATTGCCCGTGCCAGCGGCGACGGTAGCTGGCGCCGTGCTGCACCTCCAGCTGGTCGGTCAGCGCGGCAACCCTGATCGGCCCCAGCCGCCCCTGGCGGACGACGTTCCTGACCGCGCGGTAGAACGGCGCGCCGCGCAGCACGTAGCCGAGCTGCAGCACCTTGCCGCTGGCGCGCCAGGCCGCCAGGATCGCGCGCGCGTCGCCCATCGTCGTCGCCAGCGGCTTTTCAAGGAACACGTGCTTGCCGGCGGCAAACGCCGGCTCGGCGACCTCTCGGTGCAGATAATCGGGAACCGTGACGAACACCGCATCGACCTGCGGCAGCGCGAGCAATTCGGCCGCCTCCTGTGACACGACGGCGGAGGGCGCCGCGATGTGCTGGCAGAACTCGGCGATGCGATCAGGCGAGCGGTCGGCCAGCGCCGCGATTTCGACGCCGTCCAGCGCCGTCACCAGGCGCCCGACCATGCGGCCGCGATTGCCAAGCCCGATGATCGCAACGCGCAGCGGCTGCTCCGGCGTCGGCCAGCTCTTCTCGTACGGCGCCGGGTCGATCGCCCGCCGCAACGTGCGCGCGTCGAGGTGGGGCTCGGCGACGACGGCGGTGTAAGCGCGGCCGTTGCGGTTGGGATCGCTGCCGTCGGAGGCGGAGAAGTACAGCACCCCGCTCCAGAACGAATAGCGGCCGTCGCCGCCGTCCTGGATCATGGAATGGAGCGCGTGCGGTGGCCCCAGTTCGCGGCCGTCTTCCAACAGACGCAGCCGCGAGCGGCGCGGCGTCTCCGCCGAATCGGTCTCCTCCCGGAGTTCGCCCGGCAGGTCGGCAATCCACGCAGTGCCGCCGTCGGAGCGGTACGGCGGGTGCAGCGGCCACTGCACCTCATAGCCTGCGCGTCGTGCCAAGTCGCCTCCGTGGAGCTCCTGGGAAGCTGCCGCTCGCCAACGCGAAAAGCGGCTGCATCCTCTCCTGCCTCAGATGGCTCGGGCATCGACAATCGCAAGCCTTGCGGTCGGCATTTACCGAACCGGCGATGCCTGTGGCGGGCCTCAGGGCGCGCTTGCCCAGCACCGGCGGCGCTGCTAGTTCTCGCCGGCGACAACCGCGGGCGAGGGGAAGCTGGCGTATCACGACGGCCGTGCGGCCGACACTGCCCAGATGCTGACGCGCGTCCTGCGCCTCGACGCGCTCCACGCGAAAGTCCTGTCGCTGCTGGCGCGGTTCTACCGGCAGCGCAAGAAATGGGCCGAGGCGGCATCGGTGCTGGCCCGCCTTGACGCGCTGCAGCCGGGGGCGCGCACCAAGCGCCTGCTCGCCGATGCGCTGTTGTCGGACGGCCAGTTCGAGGCTGCGGCGCGCGTCTACGAGGAGCTGGCGGCGCTGCTGCCGGACAATCCCCGGATCCTGCAGCGGCTGGCGCGGGCGCACAGCCGGCGACGCGACTGGAACGCCGCCTGCCTTGCCTACGAGCGGCTGGTCACGCGCGGATGGCTGCGGCCGGTGGATCGCCTCGGCTATGGACGCGCGCTCTACGAAGCCGGCAACACCGGCGAAGCGGAAATCCAGCTGCAGGCCGTGCTGCGCGACAAGCCCGACGAACGCGACGCCTTGACCTGGCTCGCGCGCATCCGCAGCCGCAACGATCCCGAGCAGGCCTATGCGTACTGGGGCCGGCTCGCCGAACTCAAACCGAAAGCGGTCGAGCCGCCGCTGCAGATGGCGCGGATCCGGGTTCGGCAACGCCGTCTGGCCGAGGCGCGCCGCTTGTTCGAGACGGTGCTCGCGCTCAACGGCGACCATGAGGAGGCGCTGGCGGGCATCGGCCATGCCCTCGCCGAGACCGACCGCACCGCCGCGATCGCCCATTTCACGCGCTGGGCGGCCCGCTCGCAGCGCAACCTAGCGCCGCGCTTCGAACTGGCGCGGCTGTACCAGCGGGCGCATGAGCGCGATCTGGCCGAGGCCATCTACCGCGAGGTCCTCGAGCGCGACCCGCACAACCAGCGCGCCATGTCGCACCTGGCGGAGCTGTTGTCGCGCGACCACAGCCGGCTCGACCACGCGCTCGACCTGTGGCGGCAGATCGGCGAGCGCGACCGCCGCGCGCATTACCCGATCGTGCAGCGTGCGCTGCTGTACGAGCGGGTGCGGCGCTTCGAGGAGGCGGAAGCCGAGTACCGCCGCGCCCTCGCTCGCGCGCCCGGGGATGCCGGGGTCACCATCGGGCTGGCCCGGCTCTTGTCGAACAGCGGGCAGCTGGCGGAGGCCGCCGAGTTGTTCGAGGCAGTGACGCGGGCCAATCCGCGGCGCGTCGATGCGCTGCTCAGCCTCGGCCGCTGCCTGGAACGCCTCGGCCGCGACGAGGAGGCGCTCGGCGTCTACCAGCGGGTGCTGTTCGTCGAGCCGGCCAACCCGAATGCGCCGCTCTATCGCGGACGGCTGTTGCGGCGGCTGGGCCGCCTCGATGAGGCGATC
>JBLMXS010000041.1:0-2913 GCA_050257895.1 Thiohalocapsa sp. | reverse complement strand
GCCGATTTCGATGCGGCGAAGGCGCGCGACACGGTGGCGCATATCAACAGCGCCGCCGGCCAGGCGAAAACGCTGACAGGCCACGTCACCCGCGCCAAGGACGTGCAGGCTATGGTCGAGGATACCGTCACCGCCTATGGCCGTCTCGACTGCGCCTTCAACAACGCCGGCATCGCGCCCTACCAAGTCGACGCCTCGGGGAAGAAGACCGCCGACTGGGCGGAGGCGAGCTTCGACCGCATGATCGCGGTCAATCTGAAGGGCGTCTGGCTGTGCATGAAGGCGGAGATCCCGCACATGCTGCGCCAGGGCGGCGGCGCGATCGTCAACACCGCCTCGATCGCCGGCCTGATCGGGCTGCAGACGTCGTCCGCCTATGTCGCGGCGAAGCACGGCGTCATCGGCCTAACCAAGACGGCGGCGCTCGAATACGCCGAGGCCGGGATCCGGGTCAACGCGGTCTGCCCCGGCTTTGTCGAGACGCGGATGACGCGCGACACGATGCAGAGGCGCGGCGAGCAGATCATCGCGCAGATCCCGTTCCACCGCATGGGCCAGCCGCAGGAGATCGCCGAGATGGTGGTGTGGCTCCTCTCCGAGCGTGCCAGCTACGTCACCGGCGCCGCCTACAATGTCGACGGCGGCTGGATGGCCGTTTGACGTGCGGCGCGCGCCGTTGACCCCGGCGCGGTAGAGGGCTAAGCGTCCGGGCGCAAGGCGGGCCGCAGGGATTGCCCGCGCCAGCGAAAGGACGACAGGATGAAGCCGACGCGGCGGCCGGTGAACGCGTGCTTTTCTTCCGGACCCTGCGCAAAGCGGCCGGGCTGGTCTCCAGACGCATTGTCGGGCGCATTGCTGGGCCGCTCGCACCGCTCGAAGCCGGGATTGGCGCGGCTCCAGGAGGTTATCGCGCGCTCGCGGGCGATCCTCGAAATGCCGGACGACTACCGGCTCGGCATCGTCCCGGCCTCCGATACCGGCGCCGTCGAGATGGCGCTGTGGTCATTGCTCGGGGCGCGCGGCGTCGACCTCTTGTCGTGGGAAAGTTTCGGCGAAGGCTGGGTCAGCGATGTGACCAAGCAGCTGCGGCTCCCCGATGTCCGCCTGATGCAGGCGCCGTACGGCCGGCTGCCCGACCTTGCCGCGGTCGACCCCGACCGCGACACCGTCTTTGTGTGGAACGGCACCACGGCCGGGGTGCGGGTCCCGAACGGCGACTGGATTGCGCCCGACCGCAACGGGCTGACGATCTGCGATGCGACCTCGGCCGCCTTCGCGATGCGGCTGCCGTGGGACAAGCTCGATGTCGTCACCTGGTCGTGGCAGAAGGCGCTCGGCGGTGAAGCCGGGCACGGCATGCTGGCGCTTAGCCCCCGCGCCGTCGAGCGGCTGGAGAGCTATGCGCCGCCGTGGCCATTGCCCAAGCTGTTCCGCATGACCCCCGGCGGCAAGCTGATGGAAGGCATCTTTCGCGGGGAGACGATCAACACGCCGTCGATGCTGTGCGTCGAGGACGCCATCGACTCGCTGCGCTGGGCCGAGAGCGTCGGCGGCCTGGACGGGCTCGTCGCCCGCGCCGAGGCCAACCTCGCCGCCGTTGCGCACTGGGTCGAGGGGCGTGACTGGGTGCGCTTTCTCGCCGAGACGCCGGAGACCCGCTCCTGCACGTCGATCCAGCTATCGATCGTCGACCCGTGGTTCCTCGGCCTGTCGGACGAGGCGCGCTTCCAGAATGTGCGGGCGATGACGGCGCGGCTCGAAGCCGAAGAGGCCGGCTACGACCTCGCCAGCCACCGCGCCTCGCCGCCCGGCATCCGCATCTGGGCCGGCGCAACCGTCGAGACCAGCGATGTCGAGGCGCTGCTGCCGTGGCTCGAGTGGGCCTGGGAAGAGCAGCGCGGCGCCGCCAAGGCGGCCTGACTTTCGTTCCCCACGAAGGCACGAAGGACACGAAGGCCCTTGGCAAGCTTCGTTCTCTTCGTGTCTTCGTGGTTTCGATTAGAGGCGAAGTAGATGCCGAAGGTATTGATCAGCGACGAGTTGAGCCCGCGCGCGGCCGAGATTTTTCGGGCGCGCAGCATCGACGTGGATGTCGCCGTCGGGCTGAAGCCGGAAGAGCTGCGGCAGCGCATCGCGCTCTATGACGGACTGGCGGTGCGCTCAGCCACCAAGGTCACCGCCGACCTGATCGATGCCGCCGCCTCGCTCAAGGTGATCGGCCGCGCCGGCATCGGCGTCGACAATATCGACGTGGCCGCCGCCACCGAGCGCGGCATCGTCGTGATGAACACGCCCTACGGCAACTCGATCACCGCTGCAGAGCACACGATCGCGATGATGTTCGCGCTGGCGCGGCAGATCCCCGCCGCCGACCGCTCGACGCAGACCGGCAAGTGGGAGAAGTCGCGCTTCATGGGCGTCGAGCTGTTCGGTAAGACGCTCGGCATCATCGGCTGCGGCAATGTCGGCGCGATCGTCGCCGACCGCGCCCAGGGCCTCAAGATGAAGGTCGTCGCCTACGACCCGTTCCTGTCGGCCGAGCGCGCCCTCGAGCTCGGCGTCGAGCGGGTGAGTTTCGACGAACTCCTGGCGCGCGCCGATTTCATCACGTTGCACACGCCGCTGACCGAGGCGACGCGCAACATCATCGACAAGCACGCGATCGCCCGCATGAAGCCCGGAATCCGTCTCGTCAACTGCGCCCGCGGCGGGCTCGTCGTCGAAGCCGATCTCGCCGCCGCGCTCGATGAGGGCAGGCTCGCCGGCGCCGCGGTCGACGTCTTCGTCGAGGAGCCGGCGCGCGAGAACCCGCTGTTCGGCCATGAGAACCTCGTCGCGACGCCGCATCTCGGCGCCGCCACGAGCGAGGCACAGGAGAACGTCGCCCTGCAGATCGCCGAGCAGATGGCGGAT
>JBLMXS010000040.1:0-4756 GCA_050257895.1 Thiohalocapsa sp. | reverse complement strand
CGTTGGGCGGCGGGAAGGCGCGATCGAGCGCCGCCAGATCCTCGGCGTCGAGCCGCAGGTCGAGGGCGCCGCGGTTTTCGCGCGCATGGTCGAGCCGCGTCGCCTTCGGGATGACGATCATGCCGTCCTGCCGCAACAGCCAGGCGAGCGCCACCTGCGCCGGCGTTCCGCCGTGGCGACGTGCGATGTCGGCCAGCGCGCGGTTGCCGAGCAGGCGCCCCTGGTCGAGCGGCGAATACGCCATGATGGCGATCTGCCGCTCCCGGCACCACGGGATCAGCTCGAATTCCGGGCCGCGGCGGCCGAGGTGGTAGAGGATCTGATTGGCGGCGACGGTGTTGCCGCCGGCGAGGCCGTACCATTCCTTCATGTCGTCGGTGTTGAAATTGCTGACGCCGTGATGGCGGATCTTGCCGTCGCGCTGCAGCCGCACGAACGCCTTCAGCGTCTCGGCCAGCGGCACCGAGCCGCGCCAATGCAGCAGGTAGAGATCGATACGGTCGGTGCCGAGGCGCTTCAGGCTGCGCTCGCACGCCTCGACGACGCCGCGCTCGGAGGCGTTGTACGGCAGCACCTTGCTGACGATGAACAGGTGGTCGCGCTGGCCCGCGATGGCGCGCCCGACGATCTCCTCGGCGACGCCGCTGCCGTACATCTCGGCGGTGTCGATCAGGTTCATCCCGAGCTCGATGCCGAGCCGGATCGCCTTCTCCTCGTCGCCGGCGAGGCGGCGGTTCTCGCCCATATGCCAGGTCCCGAGGCCGAACGCCGGCACCTGTTCGCCGTCCGGCAGGGTCACGTGCGGCAGGGCTTCGGTCATCGCTGATCTCCTGGCAAGGCGCCGGTTCGGCGCAGGAAGACGAGGCGGGCGGCGCCGTAGACGCGTTCGTCCACCGCGGCGAAGCCGGCCGGCGGCGACAAATCCTCGCGCGCCGCCACCTCGATCACCGCGATCGCCTGCGGCATCAGCCACCCGGCGGCGGCCAGCGCCAGCAATGCCGGCCCGGCAAGCCCGCTATGGTAGGGCGGGTCGAGAAAGGCGACGGCGCAGGCGAAGGCGGCTGGCGGCGGATGCGTGGCATCGCCGGCGATTATATGCGCGCGCTCGTTCTCGCCGAGCGTCATCACATTGCGCCGCAGCGCGACGAGGGCCGGCGTCTCGCTCTCGATCAAGATTGCGGCGGCGGCGCCGCGCGACAGCGCCTCCAGCCCGAAGGCGCCGGTGCCGGCAAAGGCATCGAGCACCGGCCGCCCGGCGAACGGCAGGCCGTCCTTGGCGAAATCGCCGTGCGAGAGGATGTTGAACGCGGCCTCGCGGGCGCGGTCGCTGGTCGGGCGCACCGCCTCCCCTGGCGGGGCTGCGAGCCGGCGGCCACGATGCACGCCGCCGATAATCCGCACCCCGCCCGGCGCGGCTCGCGATCTGGTGTCAGAAGAACGCATATTTGACGATGAACAGGAGCGCCAGCGCGATCATCGAGGGGCCGGCTTCGGCGATGCGGCCGGCCAGCAGCTTGACCGCGGCGTAGGCGATAAAGCCGAGCGCGATGCCGTTGGCGATCGAAAAGGTGAGCGGCATCGCCAGCGCGGTGACGACCGCGGGGGCGTATTCGGTGGGGTCCTCCCAGTCGAGGGCGGCGAGGCCGCTTGCCATCAGGCAGGCGACGAACAGCAAGGCCGGCGCCGTCGCATAGGCCGGCACCGAGCGCGCCAACGGTGCAAAAAACAACGTCAGCAGGAACAACAGGGCGACAGTGACCGCCGTCAGCCCGGTGCGGCCGCCGGCTTTGACGCCGGCCGCGCTCTCGATGTAGCTGGTCACGGTCGAGGTGCCGAGCAGGGCGCCGCCCATCGCTGCTAAGGCCGCCGCCGCGAAAGCGCGGTCGGCGCGTGGCAGGCGACCGTCGGGGTCCAAGAGGCCGGCGCGGTGCGCCACCCCGATCAGCGTGCCGGTGTTGTCGAACAGGTCGACGAACAGGAAGACGAAGACGATCGTCGCCAGGCCCGCGTCGAACGCGGCGCGCAGGTCAAGCGCGAGAAAGGTCGGGGCGAGGCTCGGCGGCGCCGACGCGATCCCGAAAAACGGCGAGACGTGCAGCACGATGCCGGAAGCCGCCGTCAGCAGCACCGCGATCATGATCGCACCGGGGACGGCGCGGCGTTCGAGTACGACGATTGCGACGAACCCGGCGGAAGCCAGCAACGGCGCCGGTGCCTTCAAATTGCCGAGCGTCACGAGCGTCTCCGGGTTGGCGACGACGATGCCGGCGTCCTTCAGCGCGATGATGGCGAGAAACAGCCCGATCCCGGCCGAGATCGCCATTTTCTGCGAGCGCGGTATCGCGTCGACCAGCCAGGCGCGGACGCGCGTCAGGCTGAGGATCAGAAACAGGATGCCAGACAGGAACACCGCCCCCAACGCCACCTCCCAGCTGTAATGCAGCCCCTTGACGACGCCGTAGGCGAAATAGGCGTTGATCCCCATGCCTGGCGCCAGCGCCAGCGGGTAGTTGGTAAACAGCGCCATCAGCAATGTCGCCAGCGCGGCGGCGAGGCAGGTGGCGACAAAGACCGCGCCTTGCTCCATCCCGGCATCGGCGAGGATCAGCGGATTGACGAAGGCGATATAGGCCATCGTCAGATACGTCGTGACGCCGGCCACGATCTCGGTGCGCAGCGTGCTGCCGCTGGCGCTGACGCCGAACAGCCGGTCAATCATGGGGTATCGCCTGCGTTCCGGCATCGCGATTCGGCGTCCGGCTCTCCCTCACCCGCCGCGGCTGCGCCGCGACTCCCTCTCCCGGCTTGCGGCCGCCAGCGAGCGACGCTGTGTTTGCCGGCCGGCTTCGCCCAGCTGTTCGCGCAACACCTTGCCGGTCACCTCCTCGATCGCGCCGCGCGCCAGATGGCCGAGCTGGAAGGGGCCGTAGGCAAGGCGAATGAGGCGCGTGACCGGATAGCCAAGATGTTCCAGGACCCGCCTGACCTCGCGGTTCTTGCCTTCCTGCAGAGACAGCGTGATCCAGGCGTTCGAGGCCTGCTGGCGGTCGAGCACGGCACGGATCGGGCCGTAGGCGACGCCGTCGACGGTGATGCCGCGGGCGAGCGCCGCCAGCCGCTCCGGCTCGACCAGCCCGTGCACCCGTACCCGGTAGCGTCGCACCCAGCCGGTCGCCGGCAGCTCGAGGCGGCGCGCCAAGGACCCGTCATTGGTCAGCAGCAGGAGCCCCTCGGAATTGAGGTCGAGCCGGCCGATCGAGACCAGCCTCGGCAACCCGGCCGGCACGGCGGCGAACACGGTCGGCCGCCCCTTTTCGTCGCGGTGTGTCGTGACCAGCCCGACCGGCTTGTGGTAGCGCCACAGCCGCGCCCGCTCGGGCTCCGGCAATTTCCGACCATCGACGCGGATGTCGCTGTCGGCCGTGACGGTGACCGCCGGGCTCGTCAGGACCGCGCCGTCGACGCTGACGCGGCCCTCGGCGATCCAGCGCTCGGCGTCCCGCCGCGAGCACAACCCAGCCCGCGCGATGACCTTGGCGATGCGCTCGGGAGCGCGGGATTCGGGCGCGGGACGTTCTCGTTGCAGGGTGATGGGCGGAGCGGCGGATTGTGACATGCTGCACGACCGATGACTGACAGCGACGACATAGGCCGCAACAGCGGCGACGGCAATTCCCCCGCTGAGTCACCCATGGTGCGCGCGCTCGCCGAGGCGTTGGCCGCGGGCACGGCAGGCGAGGTGCCGGTGGGCGCGGTGTTGGTCGGCGCCGACGGCGTCGTCGTCGCCGCTGCCGGCAACCGGGTCGAGTGCGACCACGACCCGACCGCACACGCCGAGATGCTCGTGCTGCGGGCGGGTGCCGCCCGCCTCGGCGCGAAACGCCTCGACGGCTGCGACCTCTACGTCAGCCTGGAGCCCTGCCCGATGTGCGCCGCGGCGATCGCGCTCGCGCATATCCGGCGGCTCTATTTCGCCGCCTACGACCCGAAGGGCGGCGGCGTCGAGCACGGTCCGCGGATCTTCCAGCAGCCGACGTGCCATCACCACCCGGAGGTCTACGGCGGCATCGCCGAGCGCGCCGCCGCCAGCCTGCTGCGCCGATTTTTTCGCGCGCGGCGCTAGCACCACTGTCCCCTCGCCCGCAAGCGGGGGAGGGTGTCTCACTCCTCCTCGGGCGGCAATTGGAACAAGCGATGCAGCCGGGAAAAGCCGCGCAGCTCGAAATGCCCGATCTCCCATACCGGCCGGCCGAGCCGCTCGGCGAAATCCTGCGACATGATGAGGCGGCAGTCGAGCTCGCGGCAGAACCGCTCGATGCGGCTGGTCAGGTTCACATCCGGCCCGATCACCGTGAAATCGAGCCGGCTGCCGACCCCGATATTGCCGTAGGAGACGCTGCCGAAATGCAAGGCGACGCCGCTGTGCAGGGCCTGATCGAGCGGGCTTTTGCGGTTGCGCTCGTCGAGCGCGGCGAGGCCCTGGCGCGCCGCATTCAGCGCTGCGTTGCAGGCCGCCGCGGCGCTGGTGCCGCGATGCTGGCGGAAGATCGCCAGCACGCCGTCGCCCATGATCTCGACGACTTCGCCGCCGTGCTCGTGGACCGGCGGGATCACGCAATCGAAATACTCGTTGAGCATGCGGATCACGGCGCGCGGGCTCATGCGATCCGACAACAGGCTGAAATCGCGCAGATCGACCAGCATCAAGGCGGCGGTGATCTCGCGCACGTCGCCGCGGCGCACCTGGCCTTCGAGG
>JBLMXS010000039.1:0-5042 GCA_050257895.1 Thiohalocapsa sp. | reverse complement strand
GGCCGCACACGCCGCCTGAAATCTCTCCTCCGATCCCGATCCAGCTGGTGATCGAGCAGCCGCCGCCCCCTCAGCCAGCGCAGCCAAAGCCTCCCGCTAAACCGCCAGTGGGCCGATATGCCTCGGACGACTTCGCCGCGGTCGAAGGTCCCAACGTCATGGGCCGCAGCGATCCGGCGCCGGAACCCCCCGTGCCGCAACCGCCGCCTGAACCGCAGACCGTCCTGGTGGCGCCGCCGTTACCGACACCCGCCCCAACTCCGCTCCCAGAGCAGCTGACCGATGACCTGTTATCGTCGGCAGTCGAGACCCGGACCGCGGTGGCGGACCTCGTACTGCCGCCGAAAGCCGCCCCGCCAAAGCGGCCAGCGAAGAGAAAGGCGATAGAGGCGCTCCAAACGGCATGGCCGCTGCCGCTTGACACCAGCGCGCCGGCGGTGCGTTCGGCGCGGCTGCGCGGAGCAGACGCCGTGCGTGATGAGTATTGCGCGCGGGCGCTGAGCCTGACGCTGCGGCACATCAGCCTGTTGCCCCTGTCGCTGACCGGGATGCGCAAGGGCCAGACCGTCCTGGCGATCCAGGTGCTCGGGGACGGTACGATCAATGGGGTCAAGGTGGCACGGAGCTCGGGCTATCCCGACATCGACGAGAGGGTCGAACGAATGGTCCTCGAAGTGGGCCGGTTTCCCCCACTGCCGACATGGATGGGGCCGTCGATGGACTTCACCTTTCAACTGCATTTCCCCAACAAATTCCAGCAATAGCGCGGCCGTCACCGACCGCCATTCCACTGTCACAAAGTTGACGTTCGCGCGCCTATCGTCGGAGCTGGTGCAATCGCTGGTTGCGGGCGTCCTTTTCTGGAAATCTTGCAGAGGCGAACATGAGGGATCGCTCGCAGTGGGAGGGTTGCTTGCCGCATCGGTTGCGCTCGGAGCGGCGGCGGTGGCAGCCAGCACGTCCCGCAACGACCAGTTGGCCATCGCCGTCTTCGGCGATGGCCAACGCCGATTTGCTGCTGAAGTCGGTCAACGCCGATGCCGATATCAGCTGGGTCGTGCATGTCGGCGACATCCACCCCGGCAGCATGCCGTGCTTTGCCGGCAGCGGCGGCCCGTTAGTGCTGGGCGACAGCAGCCTCGCCGTAACTAATCGGCTCGGCGCCGGCTTGTCACTGCGCGACCCAGCCGCCGTCGATCGACAAGGCGGCGCCGGTGATGGTCGAGGCCCCCTCTCCGCAGAGGAAGACGGTGAGCGCCGCGATCTTCTCCGGCGTCGTGTAGTCGAGCATCGGCTGCTTCTCCCGCACCAGGTCCGCGCGCGCCTCTTCGACCGGGATGCCGGCCGCCTTGGCGCGCGCTTCGATCTGCTGCTGCACCAGCGGCGTCAGCACCCAGCCGGGGCAGATCGCGTTGCACGTGACGCCCTGGTTGGCGGTCTCGATCGCGATCACCTTGGTCAGCCCGACGAGGCCATGCTTGGCGCTGACATAGGCGGCCTTCTCGCCGCTGGCGACGAGGCCGTGCGCCGAGGCGATGTTGATGATGCGCCCCCAGCCCTTGGCGATCATCCCGGGCAGCACGGCCTTGGCGGCGTGGAAGCCGGCCGACAGGTTGATCGCGATCACCGCGTCCCAGCGCTCCTCCGGGAAGTCGACGACCTTCGCGACGTGCTGGATGCCGGCGTTGTTGACAAGGATGTCGATGCCCCCGAGCTGTCGTGCCGCCTCGGCGACGAGACCGCGGATGTCGGCCGGCTTCGCCATGTCGGCCGGCAGGTAGAGTGCGCGCACCTTGTGCTCGGCCGTGAGCCCAGCGCGCAGCCGGTCGATCGCGGCGGGATCGCCAAACCCGTTCAGCACGATGTCGCATCCCTCGGCCGCGAGCGCCGTCGCGATGGCAAGCCCGATGCCGCTGGTGGAACCGGTGACGATCGCCGTCTTGCCCTGCAACATGAAGCCTCTCCTCGCGCCCGCTTCCGTCGGCCACACGATACGCGCCCGCCGTCGCATCACCAATCCGGGCCGATTGCGGACGCCGAGCGATCGGCCGTCGCGATCCACAGCAGCCCGATCGTCGTTGCGCATTTGCATCTTCCCGCCGGCCGGTTTAAGCAACCGCGATGCCGTCGAAACGCAATCCGCTCAATCTCAACCCGTTGCAGCTGAAGACGCTGACCCTGCTGCAGGAACTGGCCCGCCTCGCCGGCACGCCGGCATCCGAGGAGGAGGGCCCCGGCGGGCTGGCAATCACCGAATTGCCGCATGCGCACGGCGATCATTTCCATCTCGGAGACGCGATGGTCGCGGCGCGCGACGCAACCGGGCTGCGCAACCCCTCTGTGTGGGCGGCGCTCGAACGCAAGGGCCTGATCCGCCCCAAATTGCCGGAGGCGGTGATCCTGACCGAGCTCGGCCAGCACTACGACACCGGCCTGCGCGACGCCATCCTCCACCGCGCCAGCCACTGAGTCTCGGACCGCCGGCGTCCCGTCGGGGTGCCGGCCAATTGGATCAAGACCTGGGGCCGGCGGCCCACAGCGTTTACCGCGCTACTCGCGGCCGTAGTGGTCTTCGAAGCGGATGATGTCGTCTTCGCCGAGATAGCCGCCGGACTGCACCTCGATGACGTGCAGCGGGATCTTGCCGGGGTTTTCCAGGCGGTGCGGCGTGCCGAGCGGGATGTAGGTCGACTGGTCTTCCGTCAGGATCACCTCTTCGTTGCCGCGGGTGATCCGGGCGGTACCTTGCACGACGACCCAGTGCTCGGCGCGGTGGTGGTGCATCTGCAAGGACAGCTTGCCGCCGGGGCGCACGACGATGTGCTTCACCTGCACCCGGTCGCCGTTGTGGATCGCGCGGTAGCTGCCCCACGGGCGATGCACGGTCGGCAGCGCGTCGGCCTCCTCGTGCCGCTCGGCCGAGAGGCGCGCGACCAGCCTCTTCACCTCCTGGCTGCGGCCGCGCGGCGCCACCATCACCGCGTCGGCGGTGGCGACGAGGATCAAATCCTCGACCCCGATCGCCGCGACGAGCCCCGCTTCCGAGCGCAGATAAGAGTTCCGCGTCGCCTCGGCGACGACATTGCCGGCAAGCGCGTTACCACCGGAATCCTTTTGCGCCATCTCCCACAGCGCGTCCCACGAGCCGAGATCGCTCCAGCCCATCGCCACCGGCACGACGGCGGCGCGCGCTGTGTGCTCCATCACCGCGTAATCGATCGAATCCGCCGGGCAGGCGGCAAACGCAGGCTTGTCGAGGCGCACGAAATCGGCATCGCTGCTGGCGCCGGCCAGCGCGGCCTTGCAGGCGGCGAGCATCGCCGGCTGCAGGCGCTCGATCTCGGCGAGGTAGAGCGCCGCCTGGAACAGGAAGATGCCGCTGTTCCAGAAATGCTCGCCCGAGGCGACGTAGCGCTCGGCGGCCGCCGGGTCCGGCTTCTCGACAAAGCCGGCGACCGCGAAGGTGCCGTCGGCGGCGGCGATCGGACGCCCGCTGGCGATGTAGCCGAAACCGGTCTCGGCCCGCTCCGGCGTGATCCCGAACGTGACGAGATAGCCGGCGCGGGCGGCGGCGGCGGCCTGCGATGTCGCAGCGGCAAACGCTGCCTGGTCGGCGATCGCATGGTCGGACGGCATCACCAGCATCAGCGCTTGCGGATCGTCGGCGACCAGCAGCAACGCGGCGACGCACGCCGCCGGCGCGGTGTTGCGGCCGACCGGCTCGAGGATCAGCGCGGCGGGCGCCACCGCGATCTCGCGCATCTGCTCGGCGATGATGAAGCGGTGCTCCTCATTGGCGATGATCAGCGGCGCGGCAAAGCCGGCCGCCTTCGGCACCCGCAGCGCCGCCTGCTGCAAGAGGCTGCACTCGCCGGTCAAGGTCAGCAGCTGCTTCGGGTAGAGCGCGCGGGACATCGGCCACAGCCGCGTCCCCGAGCCGCCCGACAGGATCACCGGATGGATCATGCCCACTACTCTATGTCATCCACGCCATGCATCCCGGCGAAGCAAAACCCGGCATCCATGCCGCTATTTCATGTCATCCCGGAATTCGCCGGGATGACATCAAGAAGTCAAGCGTTGCCGCGGGCCTCGCGCCACAGGCCGAGCTTTTCCTGCACCACCCGGTCGGAGAAGCTGAACAGCACCGCCTCGCTCGCCGCCCGGTGCGTGTGTCGCACCCAGCTCGGCACGACGAAGATGTCGTGCGGCTCCCAGCGGAACAGCGTGTCGCCGACCCGCGTCTCGCCCTCGCCCTCGACGACGACGAACACCGTGCCGTCGGTCGAGCGGTAGGGCAGGCTGGCGAAGCCGGACGGCAGCAACTGCACGAAGGTGGCGATCGTCGGCATCGCGAACTCGCCGCTCGCCGGGTTGACGTAGCGCAGCTTGTGGCCGTGATAGGGGTCGGGAGCGCCGTTTTTCTCAAGCTGCTCGAGCGCCTCGCGGGTGCGGACATAGGGATAGTTGAAGACCGGCGACGTCTTGACCTCCGGCTTCCAGTCGACCGGCAACAGGTTGTGGCCGAAGCGTGCGAAGCTGTCGCCTGCCGGACGGCTGACGGGCTGCGTGTCGTCGGGATAGCCCTCGGCGAAACTGGCGCCCAACAGCTTGACGATCTGGATGTCGAGCCCGTCGAGCCACACCATCGGCTCGGCGGTCTCGTTGCCGTGGTCATGCCAGGTCCAGGACGGGGTGATGACGAAGTCGCCGGGCTGCATCAGCGTGCGCTCGCCGTCGACCGCGGTATAGGCTCCGTGCCCCTCGATGATGAAGCGCAGCGCCGATTGCGAATGGCGATGCGCCGGCGCGATCTCCCCCGGCATGATCAATTGCAAGCCGGCGAACAACGAGCCGGTGATCGAGGCCTCGCCGCCGAGCCCCGGGTTCATCAGCATCAAGACCCGCCTTGTCGCCTCCTGCGCCGTGATCAGGCCGCCCGACGCCAAGAGGTGCGGCCGCACCTCGCGGTACCGCCATATTGCCGGCACCGCCGTCGCGCGCGGTTCCGCCGTCACCATGCGATGCAGGTTCTCCCACAT
>JBLMXS010000038.1:0-11931 GCA_050257895.1 Thiohalocapsa sp. | reverse complement strand
GCGCCGCTGGCGGTGCGGCTGGTCAACTACCTGCCGTTCCTTGCACGCATCCCGGCGCGGCTGATCGGCATGGGCATTCGCCCCGAACACGTCCGCACCGCTCCCGCGGCATGACCCCATGTACCGCGGGCCTGTGGCCCGCATGCGGGCGGGACGCCCGGGTGTCTCAGCGGAAGTGGGGCGCGTCCGGGCGCCGAAAGAGGGAGAGGCTTTAGGCTGCGACAGCGTGCGGCCTCGGGCCGAGGCGGAAGGTGCCGATGATGCCGCCGATCCCGAGCCGATCGAGCGCCGCGATGTCCTCGGCAACCGTCGCCGGCGAGCCGAACAAGAGGCCGTCGCCGCGCCCAGCCCGGGCGCCGGGCAGATCGTGCGCTGGCACCTCGATGCGCCTTCCGGTCTCGGCGTAGATGCGGTTGCGCAGCAGGGCGCGGTCGCGCGTCATCGTCTCGAAGGCCGGGAGGCCGATGCGCTCGGCCTCGGCGTCGCTGGCGGCGACGACGATGTTGCGCCACACCCAGCTCTCTTTAAGGCAGGCGGTCACCACTGCCTCGTCGTAGCCGGCGGCATGCATCGCCTCGCGGTACAGCGCGACGCGGCGCGCCGTTGTCTCCAGCGACTGCACGTTCATCATGAACGGCTGGCCCCGCCGGGCAAGCTCGACCAGCGAGGCGTCCGTCGAGGAGCCGCGGATGAAGGGCGGATGCGGACTCGTATAGGGGCGCGGCCGCAGCATCGGCACATCGAGCTGCCAGAAGCGCCCGTCATGCACGAACCCCTCCGCGGTGAAGGCGCGGCGCATCACCGCCTCGGCCTCGTCGAGGCGCGCCTGCGCCTCGTGGTGGTCGATGCCGAAGCCCTGGTAGTCGTAGATGTTGAACGAGCTGCCGCGGCCGAGCCCGACGATCAGCTTGCCCTGCGTCAGATGGTCGAGCAGCGCGATCTGCTCGGCCAGCCGGACCGGGTGGTGCAGCGCCGTCTGGACCACTGCGAAGCCGAGCCCGGCCTGGCGCAGCCTGGCGGCCAGCGCGCCGGCCAGCACCATCGGGTCGGCATAGACGGAGATGCCGTCGAAATGATGCTCGGCCAACCAGACGATGTCGGCGCCGAGCGCGTCGGCCAGCAGCGCCTCGTCCAGCGTCTCGGCGATGACGGCGCCGTCCGCTTCCGGGTCGCGGCTGTCGGGAAACAGGAAATCGCCGAACCGCATGTCACCCTGCTCCATGCACCGTTTTCGTCATCCGCGGGCTTGACCCGCGGATCTCGTGCCGCTGCCAAAAGATGGCCGGGTCAAGCCCGGCCATGACGGACGAAAGCAACTCAGACATACGGGACGACGATGAAGCCGTGGTAGTGGTACCATTCGCGGCCGGTTTCGGCGTCGCGCTTCAGTTCGAGGTCGCTCTCCTCGAGCCGCACCCGCTCGGGGACGTAGGCGCTGTAATCGTCCTCCGGGTCGGCGACGGCGTAGCAGATGCCGCCCTCCCACACGAGAAAGCCCCGGCACGGGAACATGTCCCTGCCGTAGCGCACGCGAAAGACGACGGGCGGGGCCTCCTCTTTGTCCGACATCGGGGACCTCGTTGGCTCGCTTGTCATGCGAGAATAGCCCAACCTTGGCGCCGCACCAGCCGGCAAACGCGGTTGCCCATCCCGGTTGACGACGCCATGGCAACGGCGGATCGTTCAGCCAACATCAGTGGAGGGCCGCCATGAAAGTCGGGATCGCGCTCAACATGCTGCACCAAAGGGGTCGCTCCGACGCCTCGGTCGTCGGCGAGCATCTGGCGATGGGCGATCTTGCCGAGCCACTCGGCTTCGACTCGCTGTTCGCGCTCGAGCACCATTTCACCGGCTATGCGATGTCGCCGGCGCCGGCCCAGCTGCTCAGCTATTACGCCGGCCGCACCAGGCGCATCCAGCTCGGCACCGCGGTCATCGTACTGCCATGGCACGACCCGATCCGCGTCGCCGAGCAGATCGCGCTGCTCGACATATTGTGCGGCGGGCGTTGCCTGTTCGGCTTCGGCCGCGGCGCCGCCAGCGTCGAATACGAAGGCTTCCGCATCCCGATGGGCGAGGCACGGCCGCGCTTTGTCGAGGCGGCGCAGATCATCGTCAAGGCCCTGGCCGAGGAGAGCTTCGAATACGACGGCCAGTTCTACAAGATCCCGCGCACGGCGGTCCGGCCGCGCCCGATCTCGCATCCCGAGCGGCGCTTCTACGCCTCCGCGGTCAGCCCGGAATCGGGCGAGATCATGGCCAAGCTCGGCTTCGGCATCCTGATGGTGATGCAGAACGAATGGGCGAAGGCGGCCGCCGACATCGAGACTTACCGCCGGATCGCGAGCGAAGCCGGCCACACGCCGCGACCGCCGATCATCCTGACCAACATTTGTTGCGCCGACAGCCGCGATGAAGCGCACGCCCGCGCCTTCAAGTATCTCGGCCAGAAATGGCAGTCGATCGACGACCACTACCATTTCTCGGACGGCCACCTCGCCACCGTCAAAGGCTACGAAAGCTACGGCAAGATGGCGAAGACCTACGCCAAGATCGGCGAGAGCGCCGAGTCGCGCAACAAGGCAACCGATTTCTACGTGTCGATCCAGATCGTCGGCACGCCGCAGGACTGTCTCGACAAGATCGCCGAACTGCAGCGGCTGACCGGGCTCGACCACCTCGTCACCGAATACTCGTTCGGCGCGATGCCGCACGAGGACGCCGAGCTCAACATGCGCCTCTTCGCCGACCGCGTCCTGCCCGTCCTGCAGCGCGACCCGGCTTTCGCCGGCGGCCACGCCCCGCAGCTGCAAGCGCCCGTCGGCGAGGCTCAGGAGCGCCTGTTCGCGCCAGCGTGACCGGTCGCGTGAAGCCCCTAAGAGCCCCTCACCCCGGCCCTCTCCCCGCTCGCCGGGAGAGGGAGAGTGGCCGCAGCGGTCCAGCGGCGTTCCCTTTCCCCGCTGGCGGGGAGAGGGACAGGGTAAGGGGCTGACGGCATGATCGAGGCCGGCGAACTTTATCTCTCCGACACGCCGCTGCTGCGCGGCCACGCCGGGACGCAGCCGGACCTGTTTCTGTGCTGGAACGCGATCCCGGCGGATGCGGCGGCGCTCGACGTCGTCGTGCACCTGCACGGGTTTTCGCAGCAGGGGCATGACATGCCGCTCGCCGAGAAGGTGACGCGCAGCGGCCTCGATCTCGGCGGCCGCCGTCGGCCGACACTGGCCGCCCTGCCGCGCGGCAACTGGATCCGCCACAGCTGGTACGACTTCCCTGCCCTGCTCCATGGCGGCCTCGACCGGCTGATCGAGTACGCCCTGGAGCAATTGCGGGACCGCGGGCTTCCCGCCCGCAATGCACCCGCTGGCAACGCGGTCCCGAAGGTGGACCGTCTCATCGTGACGGCGCATTCGGGCGGCGTGATGCCGGCGATCGACCTGCTTCCGGGCCTGCGCCGGCCGCCCGACGAGCTGCATCTCTTCGACGGGCTCTACGGCCGCGACCCGTCGCAGGGCGACCCGCTCGGCGGCATCGAGGTGATCGACGCCTGGCTCGCGGAGCGCCTCGACGCCGAGTCGCAGCGGGCGGGCGCTCTGCGCGTCGTCTACATCGAGCGGCAGACCGGCCCGTTCTCCCGCGCGCTCGCCACGCTGGTCGAGCGGCGTCTCGGCGCGCTCGGGCCGGATCTCGCGGCGCGCCTCAGGCCGCGCTATCGCGTCGAGCCGTCGGCGGTGCCGCATGCCTATGTGGCCTCCGTCTGCGGCCCCGTCCTGCTCGGCGACCCGGCGGCCGAGCTCGACTGGGCCAACATCGTTTGACGCCGCGGCGGAGTTCGTCCCATGGGTTCGGGCGTCACCGCCCCAATGGGGGGAGGCGATAGCGGCCTTTGCGCGTATCCTACGCGCTGAAAACGCACGGCCACAGAGCCGGTAACCAGGGGAGATACGCGATGACGTCCTTGCCGAAGCTTGCCGAGGCGATCTCGGAATTGCGGTTTACAGGGGAGTTGCTGCAGCCGGGCGAGGCCGGCTATGACGCGGCGCGGCGCGTCCACAACGGCATGGTCGACAAGCGGCCGGCGTTGATCGCCCGCTGCCGCGGCGCCGCCGACGTCGTCGACGCGGTGCTGCTGGCACGCAACCTCGGCCTCGAGGCGGCGGTGCGCGGCGGCGGCCACAACGTCGCCGGCCGCGCCACCGTCGACGGCGGGCTGATGATCGACTTGGCGGCGATGCGCGGCGTGCATGTCGATCCGCGGGCGCGCACGGTGCGGGCCGAAGGCGGCGTCACCTGGGGCGACCTCAACCGCGAGACGCAGCTGCACGGGCTGGCGGTGACCGGCGGCGTCGTCTCCACCACCGGCGTCGCCGGGCTGACGCTGGGCGGCGGCCTCGGCTGGCTGATGAGCAAATACGGGCTGGCGCTCGACAACCTGTTGTCGGTCGACCTCGTCCTCGCGAACGGCGAGTTGGCCACTGCCAGCCCGCACGAGAACGCCGACCTGTTCTGGGCGGTTCGCGGCGGCGGCGGCAATTTCGGCGTGGCTACCTCGTTCGAGTTCGCGCTGCACCCGGTCGGGCCCGCCATAATCGGCGGCCTCATCGCGCATCCGTTCGCGCAAGCCGGGGAGATGCTGCGGTTCTACCGCGCCCAGACGGCGGCGCTGCCCGACGAGCACACGCTGTTCGCCGGCCTCATCCATTCGCCCGACGGCGCCAAGCTCGCCGCCATGGTGACGGCGCATTGCGGCCCGCTCGCCGAGGCTGAGGCGGCGATGCAGCCGCTGAAAGAGTTCGGCGCCGCCGCTCTCGATACGGTCGGCCCCCTGCCCTACTGCCAGCTCAACAGCATGCTCGACGGCGCCTATCCGAAAGGCGCACTCAATTACTGGAAGTCGAGCTTCCTCGCCGAATTGAGCGAGGCTGCGATCGACACGATGGTCGAGGCCTACGCCAATTGCCCGACGCCGATGGGTCAATTGCTGGTCGAGCATTTCCATGGCGCCGCGACCCGCATCGGGCTAGCCGACACCGCCTTCCCGCTGCGCCGCGAGGGCTACAACTTCCTCATCGTCGGGCAATGGCTAGACGGCGCGCAGAGCGAGGCCTGCATCGCCTGGGTGCGGCAGACCTACGCTGCGATGCAGCCCTTCGTCAGCCGCGACCGCTACGTAAATTATCTCGACGACGACGATACGGGCGATCCGGTCGCCGCCGCCTACGGCCCCAACTACCGCCGCCTGCAGCAGCTGAAGGCGACCTACGACCCCGGAAACTTCTTCCACCTCAACCAGAACATCCGCCCGCTCGCCTGAGGCGGTAGAGCGGAATTCGTTCAGTTCGGATAACCCTCATTTCGTCATGGCCGGGCTTTGAGCCGGGCCTCCACGAGAAGCAGGCAATGTCCTTGCCGTTTCGCATGGAGGCCCGGATCAAAGTCCGGGCATGACGAAAGCGCTACCAGCTAAAGCGCTGGGCGATCGCGACCGGCTGCACGCCGGCTTCGCCCAGCGCCGCGGCGATGCGGCCGGTGTCGGGGATGCCGTCTCGGGTGAATTCGGCGGCATGCACGCCGCCGATGACGAGGAGGCTGTCGATGCCGGCCGCCGCGGCGCCGGCGATATCGGTCCTGAGGCTGTCGCCGATCGCCAGCACGCGGCTTCGGTCGGAGATGCCGAGCAGCTGCAACGTGCTGTCATAGACGGACTTGTGGGGCTTGCCGTGCCAGCGCACCTGGCCGCCGATGCTCTCGTAATGCTCGGCCAGCGCGCCGGCGCACAGCGCCGGCTTGCCGCCGTGGATCACGACGAGGTCGGGGTTGGCGCACACCATCGGCAGGCCGCGATCGAGGGACGCGGCGAGCAGCGGCGCGTAATCTTCGATCGTGTCTTCCCATTCGGCCGGGCCGGTGTTGAGGATGAAATCCGCGGCCTGCGGCCCGGCGACAAATTCGAGGTCGAGCCCGTCGCGCATTTCCAGGTCGCGCTCGGAGCCGATCTGCCAGCACCGCGTTCCGAGCGCCCGATAGAACGGGTCGTCGCGGCGCTGCAGGTGCAGCCAAGCCTCCTCGCCCGACGACATGACGCCGTGATAGAGGTCGCGCGGCACCCCGATCGTCTCGATGCGGCGCACGACGTCGTCGGCCCGCCGCGGCGCATTCGACAGCAGCACCAGCCGCTTGCCGTCGCGGGTCAGCCGCCGCATGCAGTCGAGCACGCCGGGAAACGGCGCCGCGCCGTCATGCACGACGCCCCACAGGTCGAGGATGAACCCGTCATAGCGCGTCGCCACCTCGCGCATGCCCTCGATCAGCCGCACCGTCATGTCCCTCGCCACCCTGCGCACCCCCGGGACCGGACCGCGGTCCGGCACCATACATTAGAGCAATTCCCACTCCGCTCGTATCACAATGGCTCGTCATCCCCGAGCCTTGCCCCCGCCATGGTCGGCAGCGACCGCGTCGGACACCGAAGCAAATCCGTCGCGGCGCAGCAGATCGGCGAGGCCCGCCTTGATCTCGGGCAACAGGTCGGGTCCCGCAAAAACCAGCGCGGTGTAGAGCTGCACCAGCGACGCGCCGGCGCGGATCTTGGCATAGGCGTCCGCCGCAGTGGCGACGCCGCCGACGCCGATCAGCGGCAGGCGCCCCTCGGTCAGCCGATAAATCTCCGCCAAGAGCGCCGTCGACGGCGCCAGCAGCGGCCTCCCGCTGAGCCCGCCGGCCTCGGCGGCTTCCGGGCTGCGCAACGCCGCCGGCCTCGCCAGGGTGGTGTTGCTGACGACGATGCCGTCGATCCCGGCGGCGAGCGCGACCGCTGCGATGTCCTGCCGCTCCTCGGGCGTCAGGTCGGGAGCGATCTTGATCAGCAGCGGCGGCCGCGCGCCGGCTTCCTCGCGCGCCGCCAGCACGGCGCGCAGCAAGGCTTCGAGCGTCGCGCGCGCCTGCAAATCCCGCAGGCCCGGCGTATTCGGCGACGAGACGTTGACGACGAGATAATCGGCCAATGCCGCGGTGCGGCGCACCCCAAGCGCGTAATCGGCAAAGGCGTCGGCGCTGTCGCGGTTCTTGCCGAGATTGACGCCGACGACGCCGAGCTCGCGATTGCGGCCGCGCAGCCGCGCGACGAGCCGGTCGAGGCCGCCGCTGTTGAAGCCGAGGCGGTTGATCAGCGCGCGGTCCTGCGGCAGCCGGAAGATTCGCGGCGCGGGATTGCCGGGCTGCGGCCGCGGCGTCACGGTGCCGACCTCGACAAATCCGAAGCCGAGCCGCAGCAGCGCGTCGGAGGCCAGCGCATCCTTATCGAACCCGGCGGCGATGCCGATCGGGTTGGGGAAGTCGTGGCCCCACAGCCGCACCCGCAGCGATGCCGGGTCTGCCTGCTGCTGCCGCCCGGCAAGCCCTATCGCCAGCCCCGCCAGCGTCAGGCGGTGCGCCCTCTCCGGCGGCAGCCGGCCGAGCAGCGGCGCGGCCAGGCGATAAAGGGTCGCCACCTAGTGTGCCTAATCGAACCGGTGCAACATCAACAAAGTATCCTCATCAACAAGGTGTCACATCAACAAGCTGTCACATCAACAAGGTGTGTCGCGGCGAAAGCTTTCGCCGGGACAGCGGGGTTGTGGTGTGTTATCCCCGCCCGCATGATGCTCGCGATCGACGATCTCGCGGTCAGCTATGGCGGGCTGGCGGCGTTGCGCGGCGTGTCGCTCTCGGTCGAGGAGGGGCGGTTCGTCGCGATCGTCGGTCCCAACGGCGCCGGCAAGACGACGCTCTTCAAGGCCATATCCGGCACCGTCGCGCCGGCCGCCGGCCATATCGCCTTCGAGGGGCGCGACCTCTTCAAGGTACCGCCGGCCGAGCGCGCTCATCTCGGGATCGCGCACGTTCCGGAGGGACGGCAGGTCTTCGCCTCGCTGAGCGTTCTCGAAAACCTCGAGATGGGTGCCTATCCGGCGCGCGGCCGCGCCGACGCCGCCCGCAACCGCGACCGCATCTTCGCGCTGTTCCCGGTGCTGGCGGAGCGGCGCCATCAGCTGGCCGGGACGTTGTCGGGCGGCGAGCAGCAGATGCTGGCGATCGGCCGCGGCATCGCCTCGGCGCCGCGCCTCTTGCTGCTCGACGAGCCGTCGATGGGGCTGGCGCCGGCGATCGCCGACCTGATCTTCGAGCGCATCGCCGCCTTGCACCGGGAAGACAAGGTGACGCTGCTCCTGGTCGAGCAGCGCGTCGCCGAGGCCCTCGAATCCTGCGACTACGGCTATGTGCTGGAGGCCGGCCGCGTGGTGCTGGAAGGGACGCACCGCGCGCTGATGGCGGACGATCGGGTGCGCCAGGCCTATCTCGGGATATGAAGCCGCCGCCGTTCGACTACCGGCGGCCGGCCACGCTCGCCGAGGCGGCTGCATTGCTTGGCGAGCACGGCGCCGACGCGAAACTTTTGGCCGGCGGGCAAAGCCTGATGCCGCTGCTGAATTTCCGCCTGCTGCGGCCGGCCCTGCTGATCGACATCAACCGCCTGTGCGAGCTCGATTTCATCCGCGACGACGGAAGCCGCCTGCGGATCGGCGCGCTAACCCGCCACCACGCGCTCGAAACCTCGCCGCTGGTCGCCGCACGCTTCCCGGTGCTGGCGGCGGCGATGACCCATGTCGCGCACCTCGCGGTGCGCAATCGCGGCACGATCGGCGGCTCCCTGGCGCATGCCGACCCGGCCGCCGAATTGCCGATGCTGGCGATGCTGCTCGATGCCGAGATCCGCACGACAAGCGCCGCCGGCGGCCGCATGCATGCCGCGCGCGATTTCTTTGGGGGGCCCCTGACGACCGTGCTGACCGACGACGAGATCGTCACCGAGATCACTCTGCCGGCCCTGCCGCCGCGCACAGGCTGGGGCTTTGCCGAGGTTGCGTTGCGCCACGGCGACTTTGCGATTGCCGCTGTCGGCGCGGTGCTGACGGTGGCCGACGGCAAGATTGCCCAGATCCGGGTCGCCGCGACCGGGGTCGGCGAGACGCCGCTGCGGCTCGCCGCGGTCGAAACCCTCCTTGTCGGAAGGCGCGTCGACGCCGGGGCCATCGAGGAGGCGGCATCCCGCGCCGGCGCAGCCGTGACGCCGCCGAGCGATCTGCACGCATCGGCCGACTATCGCCGCCATCTCGTCGGTGTCCTGACGGAGCGCGTTCTGGCCGAGGCGCATCGGCGCGCCGACGAGGTCGCGGCATGAGCGCGCTCCCGATCAGCGTGACCGTCAACGGCAGCGTGCAGCGGCATACCGTCGAGCCGCGGCTGCTGCTCAGCGATTTTCTGCGTCATACGTTGGGATTGACCGGCACCCATGTCGGCTGCGAGCACGGCGTGTGCGGGGCCTGCACCGTGCTGGTCGACAGCAACAGTGCGCGATCCTGCCTGATGCTGGCGGTGCAGGCGGACGGGTGCCGTGTCGAGACGGTCGAAAGTCTCGGCACGGTCGAGGCGCTGTCGCCACTGCAGGAGGCCTTCCGCGACCATCACGCGCTGCAATGCGGGTTCTGCACGCCGGGGATGCTGATGACCTGCGTCGACCTCTTGCGCAAGTACCCGCTCGCGAGTGAGGCGGAGATCCGCGCCGGCCTCTCCGGCAATCTCTGCCGCTGCACGGGCTATGAGCATATCGTGCGCGCGGTGCGGGCGGCCGTGGCGAGCGGCTGGCGGCCATGAGTGAGGCGGCCGGCCTGCGCCCCAAGAACATCGGCGCGCGCATCCGCCGCCTCGAGGACCCGCGGCTGTTGACCGGCGCCGGCCGGT
Source organism: Thiohalocapsa sp. (assembly GCA_050257895.1). Classification (GTDB taxonomy): domain Bacteria; phylum Pseudomonadota; class Alphaproteobacteria; order ATCC43930; family CGMCC-115725; genus DATARH01. Next base: position 2,151 of record JBLMXS010000038.1, on the reverse strand, counting down.
TCACCGACGACCGTGCGGTGCCGGGGGCGCTGCACGTCGCGTTCCGCCGCAGCGACCACGCGCATGCGCAGATCATGCGCATCGAGACGGCAGCGGCGGCGGCGATGCCGGGCGTCGCCGCGGTCTACAGCGCCGACGACATCGCCCCGCTCGTGGCGCCGGTCAGCGCCACCTCGCGGATGCCGGATTACCGCCCCACCCCGATCACCGCGCTGGCCTCCGGCCGGGTGCGCTATGTCGGCGAGCCGGTCGTCGCAGTGCTGGCCGAGAACCGCTACCTCGCCGAGGACGCGCTCGACCTAATCGAGATCGGCTACGAGGCGCTGCCGGCGGTCGCCGACCCCGAGATTGCGGCCATGCCCGCAGCACCGCTCCTGCACCCGGAGGCCGGCACCAACGTGCTGCTCAAGCGCTCATTCGGGCGCAGCGAGGTTGAAGCCGGGATGGCGCAGGCGGCGGTCACAGTCGGCAGCCGCTTCCGCTTTCGCCGCAAGACGCCGGCGGCAATCGAGAACCGCGCATGCCTCGCGGAATGGGACCGCGGCCGCCGCGCCTTGACCCTGACGAGCTCGACTCAGGTCCCCGGCATCTTGCGCGACCTGTTGGCCGACCTGCTCGACCTGCCCGGCCACCGTATCCGCGTCGTCGCGCCCGAGGTCGGCGGCGGCTTCGGCGGCAAGGCCTCGCTCTATCCCGAGGAGATCCTCGTCGCCGTGCTCGCCCGGCATCTCGGCCGCGCCGTGCGCTGGACCAGCGACCGCCTCGAAGACCTCGCGACCACCAGCCAGGCGTTCGATGAGATCGTCGACGCCGAATTGGGGCTCGACGGCGACGGCCATATCGTCGCGCTGAGCGCCGACGTCACCGGCGATGTCGGCGCCTATTCGATCTACCCGTGGACTGCGGCATTGGAGCCGGTGCAGGTCGTCAGCTTCCTGCCCGGCCCCTATCGCGTCCCGGCCTATCGCGGCACGACGCGCGGCGTCGCCACCAACAAGGCGCCGATGGGACCCTATCGCGGCGTCGGCCGGCCGGTCGCGGCTTTCGTCATGGAGAGGCTTTTAGACATGGCGGCGCGGCGCCTGGCGCTCGACCCGGCCGAAATCCGCCGCCGCAACCTGGTGCCGGACGACGAATTCCCGTACCGCACCGCCTCCGGCATCGTCTGGGACCGCTCGGGCTTCACCGCCAATCTGGACGCCGCCTGCGCCGCGGTCGATTATGCCGGCCTGCGCCGCAAGCAGCAGCAGGCGCGCGCCGCCGGCCGGCTATTCGGCATCGGCATCGCCAGCTACGCCGAATTGACCGGCATCGGCTCGCGCATTTCCGCCGCCCCCGGCATGCCGATCAACACCGGGACCGAATCGGCAACATTGCGCCTCGACTCGACAGGCACGGTGACCGCCAGCTTCGGAATCTCCTCGCACGGCCAAGGGCTCGAGACGACGCTGGCGCAGGTGATCGCCGACGAGCTCGGCGCGCGCCTCGACGACATCGAGATCGTGCACGGCGACAGCGCCGCCGTGGCGCACGGCACCGGCACCTATGCCAGCCGCAGCGCGGTCTTGGCCGGGGGCGCCGCGACATTGGCCGCGCGCCTGTTGAAGGAGAAGGTGCTGCGCGCCGCCTCGCACCTGCTGGAGGCGGCGGCGGCCGACCTCGAAGCCGCCGACGGTCATGTCAATGTCGCCGGCACCGACCGTTCGCTGAGCTTTCGCGAGATCGCGAAGGCGGTCTATTCGGAGATGGGCCGGCTGCCGCGCGACGCGCGCGAGGAGCTGGAGGTCAGCAAGGTCTACGATCCCTTCTTCGGGACGACGAGCTCGGCGACGCACATCGCGGTGGTCGAGATCGATCCGCAGACGTGCCAGGCGCGCATCCTTCGCTATGTCGTGGCCGAGGATTGCGGCCGCGTCATCAACCCGCTGATCGTCGACGGGCAGGTGCATGGCGGCGTCGCGCAGGGGATCGGCGCGGCGCTCTACGAGGAGGTCGTATACGACGATTCCGGCCAGCTCTTGACCGCGAGCTTCATGGATTACGTCGTTCCCGCCGCCGGTGAGGTGCCGTCCATAGAAACGATCCACCTCGACAGCGAGTCTCCGACCACGGTCGGCGGTTACCGCGGCATGGGCGAAGGCGGCACGATCG
>JBLMXS010000037.1:0-4181 GCA_050257895.1 Thiohalocapsa sp. | reverse complement strand
CCGAGCGCGACCATCGGCGCGCGCCATCGCCGTCGCCTTCAATTCCCGCCGGGGATCCGCTCGTCAGCATCGTCCTGCCGGTGTGCAACCAGGCCTATCTGGTCGACGAGGCGATTGCCGGCGTGCTGTCGCAGACCTACCCAAACTGGGAGCTGATCGTCGTCGACGACGGTTCGACCGACGATCTGGCGGCGCGGGTGCGGCGGCATCTCGGCGACCGCCGGATGCTGCTGCTGCGGCAGCCCAATCGTCGGCTGCCGGCGGCGCTCAACGCCGGCTTCGCCCGCGCGCGCGGCGCGCTCCTCACCTGGACGTCGGCCGACAACATCATGCTGCCGACGCAGCTCGAGCGGCTGGTCGCGGCCTTGGCGGCGCACCCCGAGGCGGGCCTCGCCTATTCCGATTACTGGGCGATCGACGAATGCGGCGAGCCGCTCGCCGACCCGGACTGGCGGCACCACAACCGCGACGCCGAGATCGCCGACCTGATCCGCCTGCCCGATGCCGTCACGATCGAGAACTTCCATCGCAGCGGCGACAACTTCATCGGCGCCAGCTTTCTCTATCGCCGGGCGGTCGCCGACCTCGTGGGGTCCTACGCCGACGATACCTTCGGCGGCGAAGACTACGATTTCTGGCTGCGGCTGCATCTCGTCACCGAGTTCGTTCACGTCGCCGAACCGCTCTACAAATACCGCGTGCACGCCGACACGCTGACCGCGCGCGCCGCCGATCTCGGCCTTTACGACAATATTCGCGAGCTGCTGGAAGCCGACGGCTGGCGCCTCGAGACGCTGCTCGACGAGGGCGGGCTGCGGCGTGGCGAGGGGTTGTTGCGGCCGACGGCGCAGTTCCACGCCGCCATCCTTCGGCGCTGCCGCCCCGTCCCCTATGGCGGGCTCGCCGTCCAGGCTTCCGACGGCGAGGGCGAACCGCCGCTCGTCGTCGACCTCGACGTGCCATTGCGGATGATCGATGCCGATGCCTTGGCCGATGCCCTGCAGGAGGCCGACCTCCTGCTCTGCCGCAGCGCGCTGACCGCCGCGTGGCTGCGGCGCCAGGAGTGGGCGCGGCCGAAACGCGTCCTTGTCTGGCAGGGCGAGGTGACGCCGGCGGTGCAGCACGCCTACATCCAGGCCTTCGCCGACCAGGTGACCGCGCCGCTGACGCTGTCGAGCAGGGAGAGCAGCCAGGCGCCAGCCCGGCTCGACGGGGCGTTCCGACCGTCGCGCATCCTGATCCTCGTCGAGCGCTGGTCGGCTGGCGGCATGGAGAGCGTCGTCGCCGACCTCGCCTGCAGCCTCGCCGCCGGCGGCGCCAACGTCACGGTCGCATCGGCGCACGGCGCCGCGCCGCGTGCCGGGACCTTTGCCGCGGGAATACGCACCGCGGCGTTGCGCGGCGATCCCGCGGCATTCACGGCGCTGCTGCGGCAGGAGCGGATCGAGGTCGTCAACTACCACCACAGCCGGTTCGGTATCGGGCTCGCGCGCGAATTCGGGGCGGCGACGGTCTACACGCTGCACAATTGCTATTTGTGGATGGATGACGAGGCGCGCGCCGCGGTCGGCGCCGACCTGCGGAGGATGGATGCGGTCATCGCGGTGTCGCGGCAGGTGGCGCAGTTCGCGCATTGCCAGTTCGCTGTCGGGCCGGAGCGGCTGTTCGTCGTCGGCAACGGGCTGCGGGAGGATTTTGTCATGCCGGCGACGCGGCCGGCGAGCGAGGCCGGCGCACCGTTCGTCATCGCGATGGTGGCGTCGTTGACGCGCCCGAAATTGCAGCATGTCGCAATCGCCGCCTTCGCGGACGCCGCCGCCGGGATCCCGGCCTTGCGGCTGCGGCTGATCGGCGCGCCGCTCGATCCGCAATACCAGGCTGAGCTCGATGCGCAGATCGCCGCCTCGCCTTGCAATGACCGCATCGAGCTATTGGGCGGCGTCAGCCGGCGGGAAACCGCGATGGCCTTGGCGGCGGCGCATGTCTTCCTGCTGCCGTCGCTGGTCGAGGGGTGCAGCATGGCCCTCCTCGAAGCGGCCGCGGCCGGCTGCGTCGCAATCGCCAGCGACGTCGGCAGCGCGCGCGACCTGCTGCTCCCGGGCGGCTCGGTGATCCTGCTGCCGTCGCCGCTGGGCGAGCTCGATAGGGTGACGCAGCAGCAGTTCCTCGCGGCGGCGCATGCGGCCTTGCCGGATCACCGCGCCAACATCGCCGCGGCGCTGCGCACCGCCTGGCAGGATTACGGCAGCCTCGCGGCCGCTACCGAGGAGACGCGCGCCCGACTGCGCCGGCTCGCCGACATGGCGGCGATGACCGAAGCCTATCTCGACATCTACACGCTGGCCCTGCGCGGCGGCTGGGCGGAGCGGCGGCAGGACGCGAATGCCGATCCCGACGCCGCCGCGTCCAACGCCATCGCGACGGGCGCAGCATCAGCCCTGGCGTAGTCGGCCAGACCGAAATCGTCAGCCCGCCGCCGCGGCGTCGTCGATCACCAGCTGCACCGCGTCGCCGCCGCGATACGAGTCGCGGCGCAGATGGCCGGCGAGGTGGGCGGCGCGGCCGCGCGTCGCGGCGAGAAAATCGCCCAGCGGCGTGCCGGCGCAGCGAAAGGCGATGCCGCGCAGCCGCGCCGGCCCGAGCGGGTCGGCCAACATGATGCGCAGATGGCAGCTGCCGACCGGCTCGACCTGCGCCAAGAGCGCCCCGGGGAACGCGAAGCGCGGCTCGGGGTTGGCGGCGCCGAACGGCGCCAGCGCCTCGATATGCTCGATCAGCCCGGCGGCGGCGCCGGCCACCGACAGCGCCCCGTCGATCGCCAGCTCGGGCACGAGACGCCCGCCGCCGTACCCGTCGCCCAACCGCGCCGCGAGAAAGTCGCGCAGCGCATCCACCCGGTCGGCCGGCACCGTGAAACCGGCCGCCATCGCGTGGCCGCCGCCGTTGATCAGGAGCCCCGCCTGGTGCGCCGCAATCACCGCCGGGCCGAGCGCGACGCCGCGCACCGAGCGGCCGGAGCCCTTGCCGATCCCATCGGAGACTGCGACGACGCAGGCCGGGCGCTCGTAGCGCTCCTTCAGCCGCGCCGCGACGATGCCGATGACTCCGGGATGCCAGCTCTCGGCGGCGGCGAACACCAGGGCCGGCGATTGCGGCGTCGCCTCGACCAGCGCAATCGCTTCCTCGAGCGTCTTCGCTTCGATCTCGCGCCGCTCCCGGTTGTAGGCGTCGAGCCGCACCGCCAGCTCGGCGGCGAGCGCGGCATCGTCGGTGCTGAGCAGCCGCGCCCCGAGATCGGCGCCCCCGACGCGGCCACCGGCATTGACCCGCGGCCCCAGCACATAGCCGAGATGGTAGCCATCGATCGGCTCGTTGACGCCGGCGATGGCGGCCAACGCCTTGAGCCCGGGATTGGCCATGCCCCGCGCCACCTTGATGCCCTGCGCCACCAGGGCCCGGTTGACGCCAACCAATGGCACGACGTCGCACACTGTGCCGAGCGCGACGAGGTCGAGCCATTGCAGGAGGTCCGGCTCGGCCTGCTCACGGTACCAGCCGGCCTCGCGCAGCGCCCGGTTCAGCGCGACGACCAGCAGGAAGGCGACGCCGACCGCGGCGAGCGCGCCGTGCGGGCTCGTCTCGTCGAGCCGATTTGGGTTGATGACGGCCAAGGCCGGCGGCAGCAGCGGCTCGCCGACATGGTGGTCGACAACGACGATGTCGAGCCCGGCCGCAGCCGCCGCCCGCAGCGGCGCGTGCGCGGTCGCGCCGCAATCGACGGTCACGACGATGTCGGCCCCCGCTTCCTTGAGCCGCAGGAGGGCCGGGGCGTTGGGGCCATAGCCCTCACGCAGCCGGTCGGGCACATAGACCGAGGCGACGGCGCCGACCGCCGCGAAAAACCGCAGCAGCAACGCCGCCGAGGTCGCGCCGTCGACATCGTAGTCGCCGAAGATGACGATGCGCTCGCCCCGCTCGACGGCGCGCAGGAGCCGTTCCACCGCCGCCGCCATGTCGCGCAGATGCGCCGGGTCGGGCAGCTCGCGGCGCAGGCGCGGCGCGAGAAACGCAGCCGCTTCGGCGTGGCCGATGCCGCGCGCCGCCAACAGCCGGGCGACGATTTCGGGCAATTGCAGCTGCTGCACCAGCGTTGCCGCGAGCCCCGGATCGCCGCCCGGCCC
>JBLMXS010000036.1:0-20828 GCA_050257895.1 Thiohalocapsa sp. | reverse complement strand
TGGCGAGCGAATTGAACGTGCTCGCCCGCGATGCGGGCCGCGCCGCGCGCCAGAACCCGCGCACCGCCGATTTCACCCGCAACATCCTGCAGCGCGCGCTGCGCGAGGTCATCGCCTGCTTTCCGGTCTACCGCACCTATGTCGACGCGCAAGGCCCCGCCACCGAGCAGGACCGCCGCGACCTCGACTGGGCCATCTCCGTGGCGCGCCGCGACGACACTGCTGTCGACCCAAGCGTCTTCGATTTCGTGCACGGCCTCTTGTCGGGCGATTTGGTGGCGCAGCCGCGCAGCGGCTTCAGCCGCGAGGCGGTGCTGCGCTGCGCGATGAAACTGCAGCAATATAGCGGCCCGGTGATGGCCAAGGGCCTCGAGGATACCGCGTTCTACCGTTACAACCGCTTCATTGCGCTCAACGAGGTCGGCGGCAACCCCGAAGAATTCGGCATCAGCATCGCCGCCTTCCACCACCTCAATCGTCACCGCGCCGAGCGCTGGCCGCACGCGATGCTCGGCACCGCGACGCACGATACAAAGCGTGGAGAGGATACCCGCGCCAGGCTCGCGGTGCTTTCCGAGCTGGCCGAGGAGTGGGCCGGCCAGATGCAGACCTGGAGCCGCCTGTTGCGTGCGCGGCGCGGCGACATCGAGGGCAGCGCGCCGCCCGACCGCAACGACGAATATTTGTTCTACCAGATGCTGCTCGGCGCCTGGCCGATCGAGCTGCTGGACGGGGAGCCGGCGCCGGAGGAGCTGCAGCTCTTTGCCGACCGGCTCAAGGCGGCGCTCGTCAAGTCGCTGCGCGAGGGCAAGCTGCATTCCAACTGGGTGGCGCCGGACATGGCCTACGAAGAGGCGATGCTGTCCTTCGCCAGCGACGCTCTCGATCCGGCGCGGGCCGGCAATTTTCTCGCCAGCTTTCTGCCGTTCGCGGCGCGGGTCGCCGAACTCGGCGCGCACAACACGCTGGTGCAGACCGTCCTGAAGCTGACCTCTCCCGGCATGCCGGACATCTACCAGGGCTGCGAACTGTGGGATTTCAGCTTGGTCGATCCGGATAATCGCCGGGCAGTCGACTACCACCTGCGCGCGCAGATGCTGGAAGAGGTGCTGGCCGAGCTGGCGCGCGACCGGACGACGGCGATGCGGCGTTACATGCAGGAATGGCGCGACGGCAGCATCAAGCTGGCGACGATCGCGACGCTGCTCCTCTATCGGGAAGCGCATCGGCGGCTGTTCGACGACGGCGGCTACGAGCCGCTGGCCGGGCAGGGGCCGGATGCGGAGGCCGTGTGCGGCTTCCTGCGGCTCCACTCGGAGGAGGTCCTGCTGGTCGCCGTGTCGCGCTTCCCGGCCCGCCTGGCGGCGACCGGCCTCCAGCCGGAGACGGCGCTGGCGCTGCCCGAGGCGCTGCGGCCGACGCGGTGGCGCGACCTGCTTTCCGGCCGCCATCACGACGCCGGCGGGGAGTTGCCGGCGTCGTCGCTGTTCAGCGTGCTGCCGGCGGCGGTCCTGGTCCCGGAGGCGCCGGCCGCGAGCGCTATCCCGGCGACGTAATCTTCCCTACCGCACGCGGTAGCGCGGCGAGGGCGCCGCCGGCATGTGGCCGGTGGTGCCGGCCAGCGCATGGTCGACCAGCGCCTGGTCCTCCGCGGACAACGGGTCGGCGGGCTGCTCCGCGGCCGCCACTTTTTGCGCCTCACCCTGCGCTCCGAACGCCGCCTCGGTCACCGCCCGCAGCGCCAGGTCGCGCGCCTTGCGGATCTGCTCGACCCCGCGCTTGAAGCGTATGACGCAGGCCGCTTCGGGCTGGCCGGTTGAGAGATTCTCGGCGAACACCTTGAAAGCCTCGACCAGCCTATCGGCATAGGCGGCGAGAATGATGTCGGCGTCGCTGTGCACGCTCTCTGGCATTTGGCAGTCCTCCTGGGTAGACCCATTACGTGAGGAGGGGCTATGCGTGTCAAGCGAAGCCCCAATATTCCGCTGCGGAAATCATCGCGCTATTATCCTGCCATGCTGCTCGCCTCCGTGCTCGCCCATGTCGTCCGCATCGGCCGGCTCACCCTGATAGACGCCGGCGGCAGGCGCCACGTCTTCGAAGGCGCGCCGGGCCCCGTCGCCTGCGTGCGATTGCATGACCGCGCGCTGCACTGGAAGCTCTTGTGGCGGCCGCGGCTGTTCATCGGCGAAGCGTATATGGAGGGCAGCCTGACGATCGAGGAGGGCAGCCTCTACGACTTCCTCGAGATTCTGGTGTCAAACGACGCGGCGCTGGCGAGCGAGGCATCGCTGCCATTGCGGCTCAACCAGCTTGCCGGCCGCTTGGTGCGCCGGTTCCATCAGTACAACCCGGTGCCGCGGGCGAAGCGCAACGTCGCCCATCACTACGATTTGTCGGACGAGCTCTACGAACTTTTTCTGGACCGCGACCGCCAGTATTCCTGCGCCTATTTCCGCTCGCCACAGGATGAGCTCGACACGGCGCAGCTCAACAAGAAGCGGCACCTCGCCGCCAAGCTGCTGCTGCGGCCGGGGGACAGGGTGCTCGACATCGGCTCGGGCTGGGGCGGCCTTGCGCTCTATCTCGCTGCCGAGTGCGGCGCCGAAGTGACCGGGCTCACGCTGTCGGAAGAGCAATACAAGATGGCGACGCGGCGCGCCGCCCAGGCTGGGCTTGCCGACCGCGTCCGCTTCCATCTGCGCGACTACCGCGAGGAGACCGGGCAGTACGACCGCATCGTCTCGGTCGGCATGTTCGAGCATGTCGGCGTCAACCAGTACCCGGCGTTCTTTGCCAAGCTCTCCGAGCTGCTGGCGCCGGACGGGGTGGCGCTGCTGCATGCGATCGGCCGCATGGATGGGCCGGGCACGACCAACCCGTGGCTGCGCAAGTACATCTTCCCCGGCGGCTATTCGCCGGCCCTGTCGGAGGTCGTGCCGCACGCCGAGCGGGTCCGGCTGTGGATCACCGACATCGAGATCCTGCGGCTGCACTACGCCGAGACCCTGCGCGCTTGGCGCCGCCGCTTCGAACAGAGCCGCGAGCGCGTCCGCTCGCTCTATGACGACCGCTTCTGCCGCATGTGGGAGCTGTACCTCATCGGCTGCGAACTCAGCTTCCGGCGCGACGTGTGCCTCGTCTTCCAGATGCAGATGGCGAAGCGGGTCGACACCGTGCCGCTGACCCGCGACTACATCACCGACTGGGAGCGCGGCGTCGACGGCGCGACCGCCGACGCGCCGGCCGGCCGCGCCGCCTAAGCAGCGATTCGGCTCTTCCCCGGGTTCCACAGCTTGGGGATGATTTGCCCCGGCACCGGCAAAAGGGGCGGTGGTATCCTCTCGCGATGGAGAGCTCGACCGCCGCCACCGTCACGCCGCTGCGCGATCCGGACCTGGTGCAGGTGCCATTGCCGCCGGCCAACACCGAGGCGGAGCAGGCTCTCCTCGGCGCGATCCTGATCAACAACACCGCCTACAGCCGTGTATCCGAATTTCTGTCGCCGGAGCATTTCGCCAACGCCGTGCACGGCCGCATCTACGCCGCGATCGGCAAGCTGATCGAGCGCGGCCAGATCGCCGACCTTGTCACGTTGAGACAGCTGTTCGACCAGGACGCTGCGCTCGCCGATATCGGCGGCGCCAACTATCTCAAGCGCCTCGCCGAGGCGGCAGTAACGGTGATCAACGCCGAGCATTACGGCAGGCAGATCCACGACCTCCACATACGCCGCGAACTGATCACGATCGGCCAGGACGTCGTGACCGACGCCTTCCGCCACGACCTCGACGATCCCGGCAGCGAGCAGATCGAGCGGGCCGAGCAGAAACTCTTCGAACTCGCCTCGAGCGGCGAGGCCGAAGGCGGGCCGCGCGAGTTCCGGGCGGCGCTGATCAGCGCAATCCACATGGCCGAGGCGGCCTTCAAGCGCGACGGCAAGACCGTCGGGGTGGCGACGGGCTTTACCGATCTCGACAAGAAGCTCGGCGGGCTGCACCCCTCCGACCTCGTGATCGTCGCCGGACGACCGGGCATGGGGAAGACCTCGTTCGCGACCAACATCGCGTTCCAGGCGGCCGCCGCGCACCGCGCCATGCGCGGGCCGGACGGCGGCTCCGGCGCGGACCACGCCGCCGAGGACGGCGCCGTCGTCGCCTTCTTCTCGCTGGAAATGTCCGCCGAGCAGCTGGCGACCCGCGTCCTTTCAGAAGAGTCCGGCATCGCCTCCGACCGCATCCGGCGCGGCGAGGTGCGGCGGGAGGATTTCGACAAATTCGTCATGGCCTCGCAGCGTCTGTCGGCGATGCCGCTCTATATCGACGACACCCCGGCCCTCTCAGTCGCGACGCTGCGCACGCGGGCGCGGCGGTTGAAGCGGCAGCACGGGCTCGGCCTCATTGTCGTCGATTACTTGCAGCTGATGCGGCCGTCGGGGCAGGGCCGCGCCAGCGACGGCCGGGTTCAGGAAATCTCCGAGATCACGCGCGGCCTGAAGGCCATCGCCAAGGAACTGGGTGTGCCGGTGCTCGCCTTGTCGCAGCTGTCCCGCGCCGTCGAGCAGCGCGAGGACAAGCGGCCGCTGCTCGCCGACCTGCGCGAATCCGGCTCGATCGAGCAGGATGCCGACGTCGTGATGTTTATCTTCCGCGAAGAATATTACCGCTCCCGCCAGCCGACCCAGAACGAGAACGAATCGCAGGAGAAATACAACCAGCGCATCGAGGACTGGCGGGAATTGATGGAGCGCATCACCGGCGTCGCCGAAATCATCATCGCCAAGCAGCGGCATGGCCCGATCGGCACCGTCAAACTGCATTTCGAGCCGGAGACCACGAAGTTCGAGGATTTCATCGGCCCCGAGCGACTCCCGGCGGAGTATTGACGTTAGTCCAACACGGGCCAGCCGGCCTGTGGTTTGCTGATGGTTTGGCGGGGGGCTGCATGACGGGCGATGCGGCCGAGCGCGCCGGCGCGATTCTCGAAATCGACCTCGGTGCGGTGGTCGACAACTGGAGATTTCTGCGGCAGCGCGCCGCGCCGGCGGAATGCGCCGCGGTGGTCAAGGCAAACGCCTACGGCCTCGGCATCAAAGAGGTGGCGCCGGCGCTGCTGGCGGCCGGCTGCCGCACCTTTTTCGTCGCGACGCTCGACGAGGGGATCGCGCTGCGGCAGGTCCTCGGTCCCTGTCCGGGTTCCCAGCCCGAAATCGCCGTCTTCAACGGGCCGTTGCCGCACACAGCACCCGAGTTTGTCGCGCATGCGCTGACCCCGGTGCTTAACGAGCCCGGCCAGGTAGCCGAGTGGCAGGCCGACGGCGGCGGCAATCCGGCCATCCTGCATATCGATACCGGCATGTCGCGGCTCGGGCTGACGGCACCGGAATTTGCCGCGCTGCTGGCGGCGCCGCCGCGGATTCGCTGGCGCGCGCTGATGAGCCACCTCGCCTGCGCCGAGGATCCCGAGCACCGGCTGAACGCGCGCCAGCGCACCCGCTTTGTCGCGGCACTGCGGGCGCTCGGCGATGTCGCCGGCAGCCTTGCCGCCTCCTGCGGCATTTTCCTCGGGCCGGCCTATCATTTCGACCTGGTGCGGCCGGGGGCGGCGCTTTACGGCGTCAACCCGCAGCCCGACGGGCGGCACCGGCTGCGCCCGGTGGTGCGGCTCTGCGGCCGCATCCTGCAGGTCCGCCAAATTGACAGCGGTGACAGCGTTGGCTACGGTGCCGCGCACGTGATGGAGGCTCCCGGCCGCGTTGCGACGGTGGCCGTCGGATACGCCGATGGGTGGCTGCGGTCGCTCGGCCATCGCAGCTGCGGTCGTCTCGGCGGCGTGCGGGTCCCTCTGATAGGCCGGGTCTCGATGGACCTCATTACCTTCGATGTCTCGGCGGTGGACCAGGCCCGGGCGCAGCCCGGCATGCTGGTCGAGCTGCTGGGCGAGGCCTACACCGTCGACGATGCGGCGCGCGACGCCGGCACGATCGGCTACGAGATGCTGACTGCGCTCGGCTCCCGCTACCACCGCGTCTACCACCAGCCGCCGCTGCCTGCCGCAGACCTCCGATGACGACGTTTCTGCCGTCGCTCGGCGCGGCCTTCCTCGCCTTCCTGGCGGCTGTCGGGCGGCTGGCCTTGTTCGCCGGCGGCGCCTTCGCGACCCTGTTGCGGCCGCCTTATTATCCCAGCCTGATCCTGCGGCAGACCGTCTATATCGGGTACTACTCGCTGCCGGTCGTCGGGCTGACGGCGCTGTTCACCGGCATGGTGCTGGCGCTGCAATCCTATACCGGGTTCAGCCGCTTCAATGCCGAGAGCGCCATCGCCACGGTCGTCGTCCTGTCGGTGACGCGCGAACTGGGGCCGGTCATCACCGGCCTGATGGTGGCGGGGCGGGTCGGCGCCGCGATGGCGGCCGAGATCGGCACGATGCGAGTCACCGAGCAGATCGACGCGCTGACCACGCTGTCCACCGACCCCTTGCGCTACCTCGTCCTGCCGCGGCTCCTGGCGGGGCTGGTGACGATGCCGCTTCTGGTGCTGGTCGCCGACATCGTCGGCGTGTTCGGCGGGTACCTGGTCAGCATCTACAAGCTCGGCTTCAACCCGGTCAACTACCTGACGCAAACCGAGCAGTACCTCGAGACGATGGACGTCGTCTCCGGCCTCGTCAAAGCCGCCGTGTTCGGCCTCCTCGTGGCCCTGATGGGGTGCTATCACGGCTACCAGTCGCGCGGCGGCGCCGAAGGCGTCGGCCAGGCGACGACCTACGCCGTCGTCTCGGCCTCGATCCTGATCCTATTGTCGAATTATTTCCTGACGCAGGCGTTTTTCGCCAAATGAGCGAGCCGATGAGCGACCGCGCCGAGCCCAAGATCACGGCCAGCGGGGTCGAGAAATCGTTCGGCCGGAAGCGCGTGCTGCGCGGCATCGACATCAGCTGCGGCGCCGGCGAGAGCCTCGTCGTGATCGGCGGCTCGGGGACCGGCAAGTCCGTCCTCATCAAGTGCATCCTCGGCCTGATGCGGCCGGAGGCCGGGTCCATTCGCATCGACGGCGTCGAAACCGTCGGCATGGCCCGCTCGGCGCGCGAAGAACTCATGCACAAATTCGGCATGCTGTTCCAAGGCAGCGCGCTGTTCGATTCGCTGAGCGTCTGGGAGAACGTCGCGTTCGGACTGGTGCAGGGGCGCGGCATGGCGCGGCGGGCGGCGCGCGAGATCGCGTTGCAGAAGCTAGCGGCGGTCGGGCTCGGCGCCGATGTCGGCGAATTGCGGCCGGCCGAATTGTCGGGCGGCATGCAGAAACGAGTGGCGCTGGCGCGCGCCATCGCCGCCGAGCCCGAGATTCTGTTTTTCGATGAGCCCACCACCGGCCTCGACCCGATCATGGCCGACGTCATCAACCGGCTGATCGTCGATTGCGTGCGCGGCCTCGGCGCCACCGCAATCTCGATCACGCATGATATGGTGAGCGCCCGCAAGATCGCGGACCGCATCGCGATGCTGCACGAGGGACGCATCATCTGGCAGGGGCCGGCAACCGAGATCGAGCGCAGCGGCAACCCCTATGTCGACCAGTGCGTGCACGGCCGCGCCGTGGGTCCGATCGAGATGCAGGTGCGCGCGGCATGACTGAGAGCCCGCAGTCCCGGCGCAACCCGGGACCCACGCTGCAGCCGCCCCGGATGCCGATCGGTGGGTCCCGGCTTTCGCCGGGACTGCGGATCTAGAGGGCCGGTGATGGCCAAGGCCCAGGCGCGGTTTGCCTGCCAGGAATGCGGCGCGGTGGCGCCTCGCTGGGCCGGCCGCTGCGAGGCTTGCGGCGCCTGGAACAGCATGGTCGAGGAAGTGCCGCGCCCGGCGCCGCCGAAATCATTGCGGGCGGGGGGCGGCGGCGGTGCGCGCCGCGGTCCGCCGGCGCTCGACTTTGTCGCGCTGCGCGGCCAGAGCGCCGGACCGCCGCGCCTGTTGACCGGCATAGCCGAGTTCGACCGCGTGTGCGGCGGCGGTCTGGTCGCCGGCTCGGCGATCCTCGTCGGCGGCGACCCCGGGATCGGCAAATCGACGCTGCTGCTGCAAGCCGCCGCCTCGCTTGCCGCCGCTGGCGCCGACGCCGCCTACGTCACCGGCGAGGAGGCGATCGACCAAGTGCGGCTGCGGGCGCAGCGGCTCGGCGTCGCCGACTCGCCGGTGCGGCTCGCCGCCGCCAGCAGCGTGCGCGAAATCATCGAGGCGCTCGACGGCGGCGTGGCGGAGCGGCCCGGCCTGGTGGTGATCGACTCGATCCAGACGATGTACCTCGACACACTCGACAGCGCCCCCGGCACGGTCAGCCAGGTGCGCGGCGCGGCGCAGGAGCTGATCGCCCTCGCCAAGCGGCAGGGGCTCGTCGTCGTGCTGGTCGGGCATGTCACGAAGGAGGGGCTGATCGCCGGCCCGCGCGTGTTGGAGCACATGGTCGACACGGTGCTCTATTTCGAAGGCGAGCGCGGCCATCAGTTCCGCATCCTGCGCGCCGTCAAGAACCGCTACGGCGCCACCGACGAGATCGGCGTCTTCGAGATGAGCGACCGCGGCCTCGTCGAGGTGCCGAACCCGTCAGCGCTGTTCCTCGCCGACCGTGCATCGGCCGATAGCGACAGCGAGGAGAACGCCGGCAGGCCGGCCGGGGCGGCCGTTTTCGCCGGCATCGAAGGGACAAGGCCGCTGCTCGTCGAGGTGCAGGCGCTGGTGGCGCCCTCCCCGCTCGGCACGCCGCGCCGCGCCGTCGTCGGCTGGGACGCGGCGCGGCTGGCAATGCTGACGGCGGTGCTCGATGCGCGCTGCGGCCTTTCGGTCGGCGCCAACGACAGCTACCTCAACATCGCCGGCGGGTTGCGGATCGTCGAGCCGGCCGCCGACCTTGCGGTCGCGGCGGCCTTGGTATCGGCGCTGACCGAGATCCCGGTCCCCGCCGACACGGTGATTTTCGGCGAGATCGGGTTGTCCGGCCGGATCCGGCCGGTGGCGCACAGCGAGGCGCGGCTCAAGGAGGCGGCCAAGCTCGGCTTCGCCGAGGCCTGGGTCCCGGCGACGCCGCGCAAGACCTCCTCACGCGGCGAAGGCCTGACCACGATCGCGATCAGCCATCTGGCGGAACTGGTGACGCGCCTGTCGCCGCCAGCGCGGCGGATGGCAGCCGCACCGCGCCGGCTCGTCACTGCACCGCAAGGAGCCAGATGAACCCGCTCGATCTCGCCGTCGTCGCGATCATTGTGCTGTCGGCGATCTTCGCCTTCGCGCGCGGCTTTGTCCGCGAGGCGTTGTCCATCATCGCGTGGGTCGGCGCCGCCGCAATCACCCTCTTTGCGTTCAGCTGGGTCTTCACGCAGATCGACCAGAGGGTGCACAACCCGCTATTGTCGCAGGTCATCGCCGGGTTCGGCCTGTTCATCCTCAGCCTCGTCGCGCTGACGATCCTCACCGGCTTTGTCGCCCGCATGGTGCGCGGCAGCGCGCTGTCGCCGATCGATCGCACTCTCGGCTTTATTTTTGGGCTGGCGCGCGGCGCGCTTCTCGTCTGCCTTGCCTATCTGCTGCTCGATCTGACGCTGCCGCAGTCGAACGACCGGCCGCAGTGGATCCGCGAGGCGAAGAGCGGGCCTTACCTGCACGAGGGCGCCGACACGCTGAAGGGCTTCCTGCCGGAGTCGCTGAAGAACAAGGGCACCGAGGCGGCCGGCGAGCTGATGCGCCAGATTGATCCGAGGACCGGCGACCCGAAAGCCGTCGACCCGAAAACGGGCGAGCCGCGGACCGGGGACCCCCGAACCGGCGACCCGAACGCCGCCGCCAAGGCGGACGCCGAGCGCGCGATGCGCGCCTTCGAGACGCCGACCCCGGCGGCCGCCCCGAAGCCCGAAACGGCCTCCTCTCCCGCCTACACTCGGGGCGACAAGCGCCAACTCGACCGCCTCATCGGGACGCAGCGGTAGCGCGATCGCACCAAACCCAGTCGTCATTCCCGCGCAAGCGGGAATCCTGGGCAACCGCAGTAGCGCCGGCCCCTAGACCCCCGCTTTCGCTGGGCTGACGCACTTCAATGAATACCGCTCTTAGAAGCAGGTAGGACCGCGGGCATCTTGCCCGCCTGCGACCGGGACGGCCGCGGTCCCAGTCTCGGCAGCGCCGTCTGCCTCAGCTCTGCGCCCGGCCGATCGTGTCTGCCATCGTGGCGTCCCGCTGGCCGAGCGGCCGCGGCGGCCCCTTGGTGTTGTCGCGCGCCGTCTGGTGCTCGATCTCGGCATTGAGCTTGCCGCCCAGCAGGATGACGATGACCGACAGCCAGATCCACAGCATGAAGCCGATCACCGCGCCGAGCGAGCCGTAGGTCTTGTTGAACGTGCCGAACTTGGCCGCGTAATACGAGAACGCGCCCGAGACGACGAGCCAGCCGACCGCCGCCAGCACGCTGCCCCAGCTGATCCAGCGCCATTTCGGCTCGTCGCGACTGGGCCCGTAGCGGTAGACGAGGGCGAGCACGAAGGCCACCAGAACCGCCATCAGCGGCCACCGCGCGATATTGATGATGGTACCCATCGCGGTGCCGACAAACTCCGGCAGATAGCTCAGAATTATCGGGATCGCGACAATGCAGGTAATCGCGACGATCGCAAACCCGATCAGCCCCAGCGTGAAGGCGAGGCTGACCGCGGTGAGGCGCAGGAAGCTGCGCTTCTCCTCCTCCTCGTAGACGGCGTTGAGCGCGTCGAACAGCCCCTTCATACCGCCGTTGGCGCTCCACAGCGACACCAGAAGCCCGATGACGAACCCGATCGTCAAGGAGCCGCTGCCGTTCGACGCGACGCGGGTCAGCTGGTCGCGGATGACGCTCATGCCGCCGCCCGGCAGGATGCCCGACAGCATGTCGAGCTGCTTGGCGATGGTGGCCGGGTCGGCGAACAGCCCGTAGATCGAGACCAGCGCCGCCAGCGCCGGAAACAGCGCCAAGAGGACGTAGAACGTGACGCCGGCCGCATTGAGCAGGATGCGATCCTCGCCGATGCCTCGGTAGATCCGCAGCACGATGTCCTTCCAGCCGCGGGCCGGGATCTGCGACGGCGCATCGGCCGAGCGGCCGCGGCTCTCGTCGTGGCCGGCATCGCGGCCGGCCTCGCTCGGCCTGCCGGCGGCGCCCGCCTGGCGCCGCTCGCGCTCGACGACCCAACTCTCGGCGCGCTGTTCGTCGGCGTGTTGCACGTCGTCCACGCTGGCAATCCTCTCGCTATGGCGGCCGGCGGCGAAGGCTGCCCCCTTTCCGGCGCTCGCTACGATAACCCGCCGCAATCGGCCGCGGTTCCGCCGGCGGCCGCGCCGAAGCGGCGGCGAAAAACGCGCATGCGCCATCGCTGCAGCTGTGGCTAGATAGCGGCGAAATTTTGGGAGACCTGCCGATGCCAGACGGGTCGAATGCCGAACCCTGCCGCCTTTCGGCGGTCGAACTGGCGAAGCGGATCGCGGACGGCGCGCTGACCGCCGAGGCGGTGATCCAGAGCTGCCTGGCGCGCATCCGGGAGCGCGAGCCGGTAATCCGCGCCTGGGCCCATCTCGACGCGGCGCAGGCGCTGGCGGCGGCGCGCGAATGCGACCGCAGCGGCCGCGACGGCGTGCTCAAGGGCGTGCCGTTCGGCGTCAAGGACATCTTCGACACGGCCGATATGCCGGCCGGCTACGGCTCGCCGATCTACACCGGCTGCCGTCCGAGCTTCGATGCCAGCGCGGTGGCGTTGCCGCGCGCTGCCGGCGCCATCCTCATCGGCAAGACGGTGACGACCGAGTTCGCCAACCGCCATCCCGGCCCGACCGCCAACCCGCACAATCCCGGCCATACGCCGGGCGGCTCGTCGAGCGGCTCGGCCGCCGCGGTGGCCGCCTGCATGGTGCCGCTAGCGATCGGCACGCAGACCGGCGGCTCGGTGATACGCCCGGCGGCCTATTGCGGCGTCGTCGGCTTCAAGCCGAGCTTCGGCCTGTTCCCGCCTTCCGGCATGCACATGAATACGGACAGTCTCGATACGGTCGGCGCGATGGCGCGCTCGGTCGCCGATATCGCGCTGTTCCGCGCGGCGCTGATGGCGATCCCCTACGAGGCGCCGAGCCTGCCGGCGCGGCCGCCGCGTCTCGCCTTGTGCCGGACGATGCACTGGGACCGCGCGCAGCCCGAGGGCAAGGCGATGCTGGAAGATGCGGCGGTGCGGCTGCGCGCCGCCGGGGCCGAAATCGTCGACAGCGAATTGCCGGTCGAATGCGCCGACATCTCCGAGATCCAGCGGCGCCACAGCGCCTACGAGGCGCCGCGCAACCATGCGCCGGAGCTGTATCGCCACGCGCCGCTGTTGAGCGACGACCTCCTCGGCAACGGCCGGATCGCCGCCGGGCGCGAGCTGAGCCTCGACGATTTTCGGGATGCGCAGCGGGGTGCCGAACGGGCGCGCGCCGCCGCCGGCGAATGGGCGCGCGGCTTCGACGCGATCCTCACCCTCCCCGCCCCGGGCCAGGCGCCGAAAACCCTGGCGTCGACCGGCGATGCGATCTTCAACGGCTTGTGGACCGTGCTTTACATGCCCTGCCTGACATTGCCCGCCGGCGAGGGGCCGGAGGGGCTGCCGGTCGGCATCCAGCTGGTCGGCCGCCGCCACGACGACGCCCGCCTGCTCGACATCGGGTTGTGGGTCGAACGGCAGCTGGGGGTGCGGCAATGAGCGAGAGCAACCGCCTCTCCGCCGCCGCCGCGATCGCCGGCCTGCAAGCGGGTGAGCTGACCGCCGAGGCGCTGATGCGCGCCTGCCTGGAACGCGCCGCCGAGCGCAGCGAGATCAACGCCTGGACCTGGCTGGAGCCTGAGCAGGCGCTGGCGCAAGCCCGCGCCGCCGATCAGAACGGCCGGCCGGGTCTGCTCGCAGGCCTGCCCGTCGGGGTCAAGGACATCATCGACACGGTCGACATGCCGACCGGGCACGGCTCGCCGATCTACCGGGGCAACCGGCCGTTCGCCGACGCCGCCTGCGTCGCGCTATTACGCATGGCGGGCGGTGCGATGATGGGCAAGACGGTGACGACCGAATTCGCCAACCGCTTCCCCGGCGCCACCGTCAACCCGCACAACCCGGCCCACACGCCCGGCGGCTCGTCGAGCGGGTCGGCCGCCGCGGTCGCCGACTTTCAGGTGCCGGCGGCGCTCGGGACGCAGACCGGCGGCTCGGTGATCCGGCCGGCGGCGTTCTGCGGCGTCGTCGGTTACAAACCGAGCTTTGGCGAATTCAGCCGCAGCGGCATCAAATTGCAGTGCCACAACCTCGACACGCTCGGGATCATCTGCCGCGAGGTGGCGGACCTGCCGCCGCTGCGGGCAGCCTTGCTGGCCGCACCGCTGCGGCCGCTCGACCACACCCCGGCGGCGCCGCGCATCGGGCTCTGCCGCACACCGGCCTGGGAGCGGGCCGACAGCGCGACGCAGGGGTTGCTGGAGCGCAGCGCCGCCCGCCTCGCGGCGGCCGGAGCGCGGGTCAGCGAGATGTCGTTCGCGCCGGCTTTCGCCGGCATCCTCGACCACCACCGCCGCATCTTCAATTACGAGGCGGCGCGCAATTACGCCTACGAATACGAAACGCACCACGACCAGGTCAGCCAGGTGCTGCGCGACACGGTGCTGAGGCCGGGCCGCGAACTGCCGCTCGCCGCCTATGTCGAGGCGCTGGAGACGGCGGAGGCGTTTCGCGCCCATCTCGACGACATCTTCACCGAATTCGACGTGCTGCTGACGCCGAGCGCGGCCGGAGAGGCGCCGGAAGGTCTCACCTCGACCGGCGACCCGAGCTTTAACGCGATCTGGACATTGGCCTGGACGCCCTGCATCACCCTGCCGGCCGGGCATGGCCCCAAGGGCCTGCCGCTCGGCGTGCAGCTGGTCGGGCCGCGCCTGCGCGACGAGGCGCTCTTCGACGCCGCCGCCTGGGCGATGCGGCACCTCCCGGTCTGAGTACCTTCCACCCCCAGGAGAAACCCGAGGAGAAGATGCGATGATCTACGAATTACGCGTCTATCACTGCGTGCCGGGCCGGCTGCCGGACCTGATCAAGCGGTTCGACACGATCACTCTCAAGCTGTGGGAAAAGCACCGCATCCGCCAAGCCGGATTCTGGACGACACTGGTCGGCGATTCGAACCAGGACCTGACGTATTTCCTGCAGTGGGAGTCGCTGGCCGAACGCGATGCGAAGATGGCAGCATTCGGCGCCGACCCCGAATGGCTCAGCGCGCGCGCCAAGACCGAGGAGGGCGGCCCGATCGTCGCCTCGATCACCAACCAGTTCCTGGTGCCGACCGCGTTCTCGTCGGTGAAGTAACGCCGGTAACAGTGTCATTCCGGGGCGCGGCGCAGCTGCGAACCCGGAACCCATGAACACAGGCCTCTGGAGATACGGATTCCGGGTCTCACCCTGCGGGTGTTCCGGAATGACATCAAGGTGGAGAGAGAGACATGATCTATGAGTTGCGCGTCTACCATGCCGTCCCCGGCCGCCTGCCGGATCTCTTGAAGCGGTTCGACACGATCACGCTGAAGATCTGGGAGCGCCACCAGATCAAGCAGGCGGGGTTCTGGACCGTCCTGGTCGGCGAGTCGAACCAGGCGCTCTACTACATGCTGCAGTGGGACTCGCTCGCCGACCGCGAACGGAAGTGGAACGCCTTCCAGGCCGATCCCGAGTGGCACCAGAAGCGCGCCGAGACCGAGAAGAACGGCCCGATCGTCGCCAAGGTGACCAACTCGTTCCTGCAGCCGACCAGCTTCTCCTCGGTGAAATAACCCGCCAGCGGAAAGAGCCGGCCCCTGCTAGGAGGGGCCGGAAGGCGGTGCGAGGGAGGAATGTGCGTCGATATCAGACGCGACTGCGATAGAGCTCGCGCTCGCGGCGGATTTCGTCTGCGGTGTAGGCCGGGGCTGCCGGATCGAAGCGGGTCCAGCCGCTGCGATGCCACATCGCGGCGCGGGCGCGGATATCGACCGCGGTGCGGTCGAGGATCGACTCGACGCGGGCCGCGTCGGCTTCCTGGACCCGGGCCGTCACCATCGCGCCGCCGCGCCGCACGCCCTCGGCATAGAGACTGGCCTCGTCCTCGCTCATCCCGGACTGGGTCAGCGCGCCGATGATGCCGCCGACGACGCCGGCGCCGATGCCAAGCGCCGCGGTCGAGACGAGCCAGCCGGCCGCCACCACCGGGCCCAGCCCGGGGATCGTCAGCAGGCCGAGCCCGGCCAAGAGGCCCGCGACGCCGCCGATCGTGCCGCCGATCGCGGCGCCGGCGTCGGCCGCTTCGCGGCGATCGTCGACATTGTCGAGGTCGCGGTCGAGCCGCTTTGTCGTCACCGACGGCTTGTCCTTGTCGTACCAGCCGTCGGCGTTGCTGGCGATGATGCTGATGTCGCTGGCCGGAATGCCGCTGCGCTCCAGGTCGTCGACGGCGCGGGCCGCGGCGTCATAATCATCGTAGAGACGTGCAATCGTGATCATTGAGAGGTTCCTCGCGTGAAAAGGGCCGGGTGACAGTGCGGGCTACTTGCCGGCGCTGCCGGTGACCGGCATCCTGGTCGAGCCGCTGCCGGCGATGACGTTGCCCTGATAGTCGAGGCTGACCGCGACCGGCTTGCCGTTCATCACTGCTTGGCCGCGCCAGACGCCGGTGTCATCCTTCGTCAATTTGCTGACGTTGGTGAACCCCTTCTTCTCGATCCGCGACTTCGCCTCGCCCTCGGTAAAGCTGTTGTGCCCCTGGACCGGCGCCGCCACATGCCGGTTCGACGAGCTGGAGCTGTTGATCGCGCTGTTCTGCGGCCCATCCTTGGCGGGCGGGTTCTGAGCTTGCGCCGCCGCGCCGCCAACCAGCAGCGCTGCCGCAACGCCGGTAACAAAGAGACTGCGCATCGTTTGTCCCCGTTCGAAAGCCATATAACTCACGATAAAGGGCCAAACTGCTGCGGTAGTTCCGGACGCCTCAAATAATCGTGGCGCGACTGCGATGCTGCGGTCCCATAGGATCGAGTAATAGGCAAGGACCCTTGCTACAGCGCAACTATTACGCTACGACCGACGTGTCCTCAGCGCAGAGCGCCATTGGGACCGCGGGAGGCCCAGCGCACCATCGGCGCGATAAATATCGCTATTCGAGGCCGAGCGCGCTGCGGAAGCGGGTCTTCAAAAAGACGCCGTCGCGGCTTGGCAGAACCCGCGGCGGCTCATCGGCGCGGATTGCGACACGGGCGAAAGTCGTGCGATCGAGCTGCGCGAGCCGTGTGCCGAACGCCGCAAGCGCCGCCTCGTCGGCGATGTCGAACACCGCCTCGATGCCGCAGCCCTTCGCGACATCGCACAGGCTGACCCCGGCCTGCGTGTGGCTCGCCTGCATCCCGGTCTCGCCGTAATGGCCGTTGTCGAACACGACGATCGCCAGGTTCGGCGGCCGCTGCACACCGACCGTCGCCAGCGCCCCCAGCCCCATCAGCATCTCGCCATCGCCGGTCACGACCAGCACTCGCCGGTCCGGCCGGGCGATCGCGAGGCCGAGGCCGACCATCGCGGCCGCGCCCATGGCGCCCCATAGGTAGAAGTTCTTTGTGTCGTCAGCGACCGCGGCGGCGTCGTAGGTCGTCGAGCCGAGCCCGGTCACGAGCAATGCCTCGCTGCGATGATCGAGCAGCGCGCGCATTGCGGCACGGCGATCAAGCCGTGGATCGTTATTCCCGTGCGCGTCGCTCATTTCACCCACACCTTGGCGCCGATCAGCCGCTGCGACAGCAGCACCGCGGCGGCCAGCCCGCCGCTGAAGGCGATGTCCAGCGCCGCGGTCACGGTCGCGCCGACGTCGGCTGCATGCTCGACCCGGTAGACCAGAACGTCCATCAATTCGAGCGCCGCCTGCGTGCGGCTTCCCATCGCCACCTGCCACGGGTTGAACTCGCCCCATTCGCCGCGCATCGTCACCAGCATCAGGAGCGGAAAGCGGCAGGCCTTCGCCAGGGACAGCATGTTGATGCAGTTGCCGACGCCGCTCGACTGCATCAAGAGCGCGGCGCGCTGACCGCCGAGCCAGGCGCCGGCGGCGAGGCCAATGCCCTCCTCCTCGCTGGTCAGCACCACCGCGCGCATCTGCCGTTCGGCCCGGCACAGCTCGATCAGCCGCGAGTGCCCGGCGTCGGGGACATAGCCGACTTGGCGGATCTCGCCGTGCTGCAACGCTCCGAAAATCTCGTCGCGCCAGTCGCGATCGGCCTCTACCGTCAAACCCAAACCCTCCTGCAGTTCGCGATCCGAGCTAACCGCGGCGCGCCACCAGCGGGCATTTCGACTGCGACAGCGGGCGGAACGCCTGGTCTCCCGGGATCGTCGCCAGCGCCTTGTAATAATCCCATTGGTAATTCGATTCGGCCGGCGTCTTAACCTGGAACAGGTGCATGTCGTGGACCATGACGCCGTCGGCGCGGATATGGCCGTTATGGGCGAAGAAGTCGTTGATCGGCGTCGCCCGCATCGCGCGCATCACCGGCGCGGTGTCGTCGGTGCCGGCGGCGGCGACGGCCTTCAGATAATGCATCGTCGACGAGTAGACCCCTGCCTGCAGGCTGTTCGGCATCTTGTCGGCGCGCGCGAAGAATCGCTTCGACCAGGCGCGCGTCGCATCGTTCAGGTCCCAGTAGAAGCTCTCGCTCAGCATCAAGCCCTGCGCGGTCTCCACCCCGAGCGCATGGACGCCGTTGATGCGCAGCGCCGGCGACGCGAAGATCTGCGGCCCCGGAATGCGACCCAGCTGCGCCGCCTGCCGCAGCGTATCGGCGAGATCCTCGCCGGCATTGGCCAAGCCGATGACCTTGGCGTTCGAATCGCGGGCCCGTGCCAGGTATGGCTGGAAGTCGCGGCTGTCGAGCGGATAGCGGGCGCGGCCCAGCACCTTGCCGCCGCTGCTTTCGACAACCGCCGCCATGTCGTTTTCGAAGTCGTAGCCGAAGCTGTAATCGACGGTGATGAAGAACCAGCTGTCGTCGCCCCGCGCCACCAGGGCGGCGGCGACCGCGTGCGAGATCGAATAGGTGTCGTAGGCGTAGTGGATCGAGGTCGGCGTGCAGGCTTCGTTGGTCAGCCGCTCAGCGCCGGGCCCGTTCAGCACGACGATCTTGTGGCGGGCGCCGCCGATGGCCTGGACGATCAGCGCCTCCGACGAGCCGCTGACGTCCATGATGGCGTCGACATGGCGGTTGGTGAACCAATCGCGGGCGATCGCCGCGGCGCGGTCGCTGCTATTGTGGTGGTCGGCGACCAGCACCTCGATCGGCGCGCCAAGGACATGGCCGCCGAAATCCTCGCCCGCCATCTTCGCCGCGGTCGCGCTGGCGGCGCCGGTGGTGTCGGAATAAGGGCCTGACATGTCGAGGATGAGGCCGATGCGCACCACCCCGTCGGAGACCGCGGGCGCCTCCCCCGGTTGCGCCGCCGCCGGCAGCCCGGCCGCGACACACAGCAGCACGACGCCGAGCAGCGCGGCGATCGCGATGGGCAGAACGACGCGTTGGCGCCGTAGGCGCGATCGATCTCCCATCGTCACTCCGCCCGATAAGGTGCGTCGTAGATCGCGGTGTACACGATCCCGTCAGTTTTGACATAGCCGCGATACATGCCGCTGCAGTTGAATGGCAACGCCACCTCGCCGCCGGGGTCGATCGCGACGAGGCCGCCGGAGCCGCCGATACGCCCAAGCTCGTCGATCACCGAGCCGGCGGCGGCCGTCAGGGATTGCCCGGCGTGCAGCAGCCGCGACGCAACCTCATGCGCCGCCGCAAAGCGGATGAAGAACTCGCCGTTCCCGGTCGCAGATACGGCGCAGCTGCGGTTGTCGGCCCAAGTGCCGGCGCCGATCACCGGGCTGTCGCCAACCCGCCCGGGGAGCTTGCCGGTGGTGCCGCCGGTCGAGGTCGCCGCCGCCAGGTCGCCGCGGCAGTCGCGCGCAACCGCGCCGACCGTGCCGTGCCGGCGCGCGTCGTCGGCGGGTTCCGCGCCCGCCAGCATCTGCTGCAAGGCCTGCCAGCGCGCCTCGGTGTAAAAGTAATCGCGGCCCGGAAAGGGGAGCCCCTGCGCCCGGCACAGCGCCAGCGCGCCGTCGCCGATCAGCAGCACGTGCGGCGAATGCTCCATGACGGCGCGCGCCGCGAGCACCGGATTCTTGGGCCCGCAGATGCCGGCAACGGCGCCGGCACGGCAGTCGCATCCGTCCATCACCGCGGCGTCCATTTCCTGCGTCCCGGCGGCGGTGAAGACGGCGCCGCGGCCGGCATTGAACAGCGGATCGTCCTCCAAGCTGACGACCGCCGCCGTCACTGCGTCGAGCGCGCTGCCGCCCGCAGCGAGGATCTCGTGCCCGGCCGCGAGCGCGCGCCGCAGCCCGGCATGGTAGTGCCCGGCGCGCTCTGCGCTCATCGCGCCGGGCCGCAGCGTGCCGGCGCCGCCGTGGACGGCAAGAGCGAACCCGACTGTCATTTTCGCCGCAATTCCCGCATCCTCACTTGGGCCGCATTTGGCCGGCGCTGCTGCTGCCACAAAAGTGTCATCATGCCGGCGGCAGCGCAATCTCGTGTCAGACTCGCGCCAGGAGGACTACCGGACCGTGTCGCTATCGGGCGTGTCCGACAAGCCGATCGCGCGCCGGCGCCGCTTTCTCCCGTCGAGCGCCGCCATGCGGCTGCTGCTGCTCGGCCTCGGCATCTCGGTCGTGCCGCTCGACACCGCCGTCAACATCGCTTTCCCGGACATCACAGGCAGCTTCGGCCTGCCGATCCCGATGATCCAATGGGTCGTCATCTGCTATGTCCTGACGCATGCCGGGCTGATGCTGGCGTTCGGCCGGGTCGGCGACATCTGGGGCCACGGCCGCGTGTTCCGCGCCGGCCTCGCCTGGGGCGTCGTCGCCTTTCTGTTGTGCGCCGCGGCACCGAGCTTCGGCTGGCTGCTGTTCTGCCGCTTCCTGCAGGGGATCAGCGCGGGCCTGATCCTGAGCTGCGCGCCGGCCCTGGTAACGAGCCTCTATCCCGAGGCGCGGCGCAGCCACGCGCTCGGCATCTTCACGCTGATGTTCGCCGTCGGCTCGGCGATGGGGCCGCTGATCGGCGGGGCGCTGGTGGCGCGCTGGGGGTGGCCCGCGGTGTTCTGGTTCCGCGCCCCGATCGCGCTGAGCAGCCTGTTGTTTCTGCGCGGGCTGCCGGTGGCGAGCCGGAGCGAGCAGCGCTTCGACATCTGCGGCGCCGCGCTGCTGGCGGCCGGGCTCGCCTTCCTGCTGCTCACGATCAACGCATTGCCCCGGCTGCGCGACGGTGACCACCTCGCGCTGGCCTTGCTGCCGGCGGCCATGGCCAGCC
The DNA here is from genome assembly GCA_050257895.1 of Thiohalocapsa sp. Taxonomy (GTDB): domain Bacteria; phylum Pseudomonadota; class Alphaproteobacteria; order ATCC43930; family CGMCC-115725; genus DATARH01. Next base: position 390 of record JBLMXS010000036.1, on the reverse strand, counting down.
TTGCCGGCTTCGTGTGGTGGGAACGCCGGACGCCGCAGCCGGTGATCCAGGTCGCTCTGTTCCGCGACTTAGGCTTTGCGCTCGTCAACCTCGCCAGCGGCCTGATGTACCTGGTGACCTTCTCGGTCATGTTGTTCGCGCCGTATTTCCTGGTGCGCTATACCGCGCTGCCATTGCCGCTCGCCGGCGCCGTGCTGGCGATGGGATTTGTCGCGATGGCGGCCGGCTCGCCGCTCGCGGCGCGGGCAATCGCCCGGTTTGGCGCGGCGCGCGTGGCGCTGCTGGGGGCGCTGTCGTCGGGGATCGGACTGTTCCTCGTCGGCTCGTGGCAACCCGGGGTGCCGCCACTCGTCATGGCGCTGACGCTGGCGGTGCAGGGGATCGGCCTCG